>NZ_MCBT01000007.1:0-23494 GCF_001735525.1 Shewanella colwelliana | reverse complement strand
TCATCCTGGACTATTAACATGAGCTGTTGTGCTTCGGTCACAACGCCACTGACTGTGCCTATGATTATTTTTTGTTCTTGGTCAGACTCTGGCATCAAATCCTGTACCTGCAATTTCACTGGTATTGATGATGGATTCGAAATCAAGGTCAAAGTTATCTACAATATAATTGGCTAAGGTGGCACCAAGCTTTTTGGTGAGTTCGAATAATAAATCTTCTGAACCCTTTATATTCTCATCGATTAAGTAAGTAACATCAGCAAGTAATGCGTTCTTGAAAGCTTCCGTGATATTTATCATTTATAGTCCCTTAGATTAATCTTCAATTCACAATTTATCATTGGCCGTGATGTTTGGTATAATCAACATCTTTGATATTATGGGTTTTCATTAGTGCTCTAAATTTTTTACCTGGTCCGCAGCTGTTATCAAAAAAGAAAGGATTAGCATGCCCATTAAAATCTATCCAATGTGACAACCAACCTCCATCAACACGATAAGTCATCGATTGAATGACAACCTCATTAGTATCAACATCAACAGCTTTACTTGTTCCCTTAGATATCTCTAATAGCGTATTACTGAGCAAATTTCTTTCAGAATGTAATCTAACCTTTCTCCCCTCAAGCTCGTCCACTAACACCTCAATACTTGGCCTGTTATAACAAAGATAACCAAACTGAATACCGCCTATAATCTCATCTCCAATCAGTGCCATGTAACAGGTAAACACCACTGCAATATAGCTCCAGAATTTCGTCATCCCCGGCTTTATGTAATAGGTACACCACTTAGCAAACCAAAAGATAAATATCACCAAGAAGATGAGACAAGCAAAAAAAATAATACCGATCATAATAGCCTCCTTGACACTCTTGCTAGTAATCACGTCGAAAACCCTCATTTGCAGCGAGCGTGACAGCCCTATCACATCACAAGATAAGCAGGCTAACAACTGGGTGAGCACGACTCACTCTTCATCGCGGCCTTAACGCAGACGTTAAAGGGGGTTCCTGTTAGTTTCGATGCGGGTGCTGGGTTTGACACCGTCGAGATCAGGTTTCTGCTGCACGCGATAACAAGTATCGAATGAACTTAACCATAATATGTTAATCAGAGTAAATAGGTTTAACTTCTCAAAAGGTGACTAATACTATGCCTAAAGGTTCGGAGCGATACCCAACAAGTAATGCCGACTATCATTAGCACACAAGTGATAAGGCTTATCCCCAACAATAAAGGTTGTATTAGCGAAATACTGAGTAACGCCATGCTGTAGGCATCTAGGCTAAAAAGTAACAATACTGCACATACTCCAGCTATACCCGCCAACACTATATTTAACCTAATGGTTTGCACGACTAAATTAGCCTTACGACCGCCTAATGCGAGTAAAACCGCCCACTTTACTTGTTGCACTTTAACGGCAAAATAAAAACGATAATACAATGTAAACATCACCAACAAGCTAATTAATAGTGCCATCACACAAGAGGTCACAAACAATAATCGCCCTGCAGAGTCTGTATTGATGATCTCTTGATTTAATTGCCCAGCATATTGATAAGACAACACACTGGACTGCAATTTCGCCCAATCATTCAAATGAGACTCGACTAAGCGAACATTCTCCCCCTTACTGTATATCACTGGCGCAAGACGATGAGCAATCAAAGGGTTTTGCGTGCCTAAATGCAAATAGATAACAGGTCTCGGCGCCTGATTAATCCCAAAATGAAGTTGATCTTCTACGACACCAGCCACTTTTAACTGTTTTTCGTAATAAAAGCCTAAAACCTGTAGCTCAACACCTTTGACCCCTTGCCAATGACTTAGCCCAAGCTCCTCAGCCAATTGCAAAGCCATCGTTTGATTAATTATCACGGAGTCTGTAGTTAACGTTGCAGGAATGAGAAAGGGGATCTCTAACAGATCAAAAAAATTCGTCGACACATAAAGACTATTGATCGGTTTTGATATCGCTGCTGTGCTTTGCGCTCGATAACTTAAACTTTGGGCGCCTAATTGGGTAAATGCTTCTGAAGATAGTGCCACTTCATTACTTGCAACCAGCCAGTCACCATTAATCTGTTCCGACGACAAGCTCATTGACAGTCGCCCAGTTACCTTAGGTTTAAGGCTGTATAATGACTCAGCAAAACTCACTTTTTGATATTTGCTCCACTGTGATGACGAAAGCACCAAACAGAGCGTAGCAACTGAGATAATTACAGTGAGCTGCATCACTAGCACAAGCTGACTCATTAACACTTGAGCCTTAGTCATTTGACCCACCCGTCCTCGCCGAAACTGCGTTTTCATTGCGTTAAACATAGGTATTTGTGCACAGGTCAAATATAAACATGCCGACCCCAATACCGCTCCTAACCACAGCCAGCTATTAAATGATAAACCTGAGTCAAAGTAAGCACTATAAACGGGGATTTTCGCCACATACTCCATGAAAATAAAGCCTAAAAGCGGGCTAACGACAATTAACATTAAAAGTGAGAGCAAGTTCTCTCTGAATAACTGCCCAAATAGATCCCACCGATTACCGCCCAGCGCTATCTTCAACTGAACTTCTGACTGACGAACAATACTTTGCTGGGTATACACAGAAACAATGCCGCTGCATACAATAAAACCAAAACAGATCAGTAAAACAAGTAATACCCAGGCCTGTTTTTGTATCAAGGCTCGTTCATTTGGCTTAAGCTCAACACCATCAATCAGCCAGGGCGTATAATGACTATCAACAAATCCACCTTCTGGCCTTGGTGTTTGGCTTCTCAATAAAGAATAGGCCTGCTGTAACTCACTGATAGCTGCCGCTCTGCTTAACAGAGCAAACCCATATCGGTTACTTTTCGTTTTGATATATAAATCGGGATTGTTGGCAAACATTGTAGGGACATCTTGGAGTAGATACCTGTCTGGAATCCATACATCAATTTTCACATCGCCAATTTTCGCCATAGAAGTCGGTGCAACCCCCGCAATAGCTAAGGGACGATCTTTAAAATACAAAGATAATTCAGATACCGACTGCTTCGTAGTATGTTCGCGCCAAAACTCTGCAGACAAAACAACCTTATTCCCCTCCCACACGTTATACGAAAAAGGTTTCGGTAGCCCCAATACATCAATCAAGCTGTCTGAGTAAAAACCCACTTTCAAGTTAGGGATATCCTGCAACCCTACCGTCAGCATTGTTGTTTGTACTGCGACACTTGCCACAGCAGTAACCGTTGGCAGGTTTTGTAACAGCTCAATATCGTAAACAGATGTAGGTTGAAGATTACCGTTAAAATCTTGATTGACCACAGTTATAACTGGAGCATGTTGCATTACCCACTGGGGACGATCGCTGTTTAGCATCCACAGTAAACTCGACACCAAACCTATTAAACTGCAAAGCAGACAGAGGCTAACGACCAATACTAACCAAATTCCCCTTTGTCCACGCCACTTGCGCCAGCCGTACAAAAGGTCAAACAGCATATTTAAACTCCTGCTCACTCATCAATTGGAGCTTCCCATCAACCATGCTGTAGGCTTTCTGGCAACAAGCTGCGACAGTACTATCATGAGTAATAATCAGTACCGTCCGCCCTTCTTTATGCAAATCACATAATAGGTCCATTACTTTACGCGAGTTAGTTGAGTCCAGGTTTCCTGTCGGCTCATCACATAACAATATGTCTGGTTGGCATATCAGCGCACGGGCAATTGCCACTCTTTGTTGCTGACCACCAGACAGTTCGTCTGGATAAAATGAACACCGGTCGCTTAACCCCACTTTACTTAAAACATCAGCGACTCTATTGGCATATTCCGATGCCTTAATAGCGTCGTTAAATCGCAATGGCACCATTAAATTCTCTGACACCGTCATATCGGCAATCAAATTGAAATTTTGAAAAACCCAACCAACGTGTTGATTCCGCAACTGGCTGAGCTGATATGCTGAAAGCGACTTAACATCATGATTACAAAGGTAGTAGCAACCCGAGTCTGCAACATCTAACAATCCGAGAATTGAGAGCAAAGTTGACTTACCGCTACCAGATTGCCCAAGAATAGCGACCATCTCACCCACATCAACCTGTAGATTGATCTGCTTGAGTACATGGTTATTTCCTGCTCGGTGACTGAAGGATTTATTAAGGTCGGTTAACTTAATGACAGCTTTACTCATCTATCTCTCCTATGGAAAATTGCTGTCTCGAAGCAAGATGAGAAGGAACTTGTAATAAAATCTGTTCATTTTGCGCCAGCCCTTTTACTACTAGCGCTTTATCTCCGCTAATATCACCAATGCTCACATGACGAGTCTCAAATTGTTGGCGTGCTTCGTTGAGCACAAATAACGAATAGTCTCTATGCCCCCTGATGACACCGACGGGTCGCTCAATGACGAGGGCATCTTGATGAGATGCAACCTCAATCACAGCATTAACATCGATATTCGGCCGAACAGATGCAGGTAAACTCCCAGTAAAACTAATATCAATTTCAACGCTACCATTGGTGACTGTCGGCTCGACCCGAGACACTAAACCGGGCATGTCGACTCCCTTTATTGACACTGTAGCGAGTAGACCTGGGGCAACAAACTCTGCATCGCTTGCTGTGATATTGATACGAGCATAGTAACTAGACAAATCAGCGATCATGCCTACAACCTGCCCCTCATCAAGATACCGTCCAATGTCGAGGTCATCGGCTAACTCTGTCAACATACCATCCATACTCGCAGTAATAGATAACTGTTCCACCTCAGACACTAACAACTCTCGTTGTTTTTTCGCCTTCTCTAAGCGATACATTGCAGATTCATCGATCGATTTTCGCGTTTGTTTCAATGTGATCAAGCGGCTTGATTCCATTTGCAACACCGCATCTTCTTTTTCCCAGGCCACTTTAGCTTTATGAAGATCTAAAGTTGAAATAACCTGATTTTCTTTCAGTTTTTCATGTGCTGTCAGCTCTGCTTGCGCCAGCGCTAAACGCACTTTAGCCAACCGAATCATGCCTAATTGATCTTCTAGAGCTTGACGAGACTCCGCCTTAACCAACTGCAAATTAGACTGCTCTTCAAGTAAAGCAAGTTCACTGGTTTCCATTGCTCGTTGCAGTTTAGGGTTATTGAGCAACAAAATGACCTCCCCCTTACTGACAACATTGCCTGGTTGTTGTAAAACTTCCACGATATGACCACTACTGATGGTATTAATACCACGCTGAGTTTTCGGCACTAGCTTACCGTACCCAGATATGGCGACAGTTAAAGCTGAACGGCTGACAACTCCAGTAATATAAGAAGGGTTTGATACAGATTTTGAAAAGGCCTGCTCTGTAAATATGGTGATTAATAGCGTCAGTATCGCGACGATAGCCAACACAATAATGACAACTTTAAACGTTTGGGAGTGACTCCTGTCCTCGGGGATTTCAAACATTACATAATTCCATTTATTGCAGTTATCATCCTAATATATCCAACCTTCACCACATTATCATTAACTTTTTTAATACATACCACAGACAATTTGACAGCATTATTTTTTGCTGATAATTTATTTCCCGCAGAGATATGGATGTACTGCGATTATCAATTCATCAAAAGGATTATTGTCTATGTTAAAAAAATCTTCTCTCCAATATTTGCATTAACACTTCTATTAACATCAATCGGTGTAGCTGCGCACTGCGTACCTATTGGTTCAGGTGGAGGTGGTGGCGAAATTTGTTGCGACTCCACTGGTGGAGTTTTAACCTGCGAAGAAAAATAGCCAACTAAAATATAATAGATAGAATAGCTTTAAGAGTTATTCGCTCTATATTAAATGAGTAGTATAAAAATGAATAAAATTTATCTCTTACTTGTTGTTTTGACAATAACCACCATGCTAAGCCTGAATGCTAATGCAGGTGACTCATCGCTCATAGCATTTGGAAAAGCAAAGAAAGACCAATTTTATGCCGCTGTATCGGCGCAAACTGCCACACCAACTTTTCCTGCGCTTTATGTCTACAATACAAAGGAACAACAGTTTCTGACGAAGGAAGAGGCTGAGACCTATTTAGGCGAGCTAGACCAAAACCCACTTTGGCAAGAACTCCTCAAAAACTGGGTAAAAGACAGTCGCCAGTTTCAAACCAGTAATGCCACATTGAGCAGCGCGGTACCGACGTTAAAACTCGATAGGGAATACCTTATCTATTACGATAACCTACCCGCCCCAATGTTAGAGCAATTTAAAATGATGGAACCAAATTTGGTCGAAAAGGACAATAAATTAAAATCGATACTTTCAACGTTAGATAGCTCAAGAAGTTATAGCACTTATCAATAACATATTCTCGAGAGATAGATTGAAATGCTGGCATTCAATTTATCTCTCAACAGACATATCATCAAACCGAATAAAGATAGGGCATCGCGATCAACATCAAGGCTGAATATCTACACGAAAATAAGCGAAAAAATCTAAATATGCGCCAAAACCCACTCCCACTAAAAGTCAGTGCATTATTTTATATAATTCGTAAGAGCCATCAGTTTTAAACACTTGCACATAGCTTTTTCTGTTATTAATATTACTGCGCATAACTTCATATTCAGATTTATTCCTATATGACTTGCTTGAAACTTTTACGACTTTTGTGTTATTACAAATTTCATTTATGCTAATTCCATTACTAAAAACATTTAACCCTGGTAAGCCCCTATTTTTTTAGACACTAACCACTTTTCATTGCCGCTTTAACATAGACATCGAAGCGATTTTTCTTGGTGGCAATAACTGTGCTGGGCTTAACACCATCTAAATCTTCGGCATAATCGGGACGCTTAACGACCACACGTTTGGTGGCTAAGGCCATTGCGGGAGCGAGCAGCCCATCTGCGTCAAGATCGGCACCGACCAAGGATTGGAATACGCGCATCTCTTTTTTAACTAGTGCAGATTTTTCACGGTGGGGATACATGGGATCTAGGTACACCACGTCAATTTCAGTGCCAGAGGTGTTGGCGGCATCGGCTAATGCATTAAGGCTTGAACCATGAAACAGACTCATACGCTCTTGCATCCACTGACCGATCTCGGCATCAAGATAGGCACGGCGCAAACCATCTTCTAATAGTGCGGCGACTACAGGGTGACGCTCAACCATGATCACTTTGCAGCCTAGGCTCGCCAATACAAAGGCATCGCGTCCTAGACCTGCGGTACCGTCAACAACGGTCGGCGTAACCGCTTGCTTAAGGCCAACAGCTTTGGCAATTGACTGGCCTCGGCCACCACCAAACTTGCGTCGATGGGCGACGGCACCACCGACAAAGTCGACATTAATACCAGCCAGTTTAGGTTCATCACGTTTATATAAACTCAGGATATTTTGTTCAAAGCGCAGTTCGAAAAGGGCGTCTTGATCCCACTTCAGGCCCCAACGTTCGCTCACCTCAACCAATGTTGGGTACTGACGATTAAAAAAGATAGCTGTTTGCAAAATACCTTGACCACAATTGAATAAAATCACTACGCCATTATGCCAAAAGCAGTCGGTGCTGAACATCTGATTTATTGGTGTCACGTGGAGGCTTTTGCACTCAGCGGTTTTACCTCGTCGCACTTACCCCCTATAATCGCCGTATTCAGGCAATTGCCCTCGACCATTGGACACCCCATGTTAAGTTATCGCCACGGCTATCACGCTGGCAACTATGCTGATGTGCTTAAGCACACTATGTTGCTGCAAACCTTGAGACTGATGCACAAAAAAAATAAGCCGATGGTGTATATCGACACCCATGCTGGTGCTGGCGGTTACGCCTTGTCAGATGAATTTGCCCAGAAGACGGGAGAATATTTAGAGGGCGTCGCCAAGCTGTGGGACAAAACTGATCTGCCTGAAGCCTTGAGTCAGTATATTGCAGACGTTAAGCATTTTAATAGCACAGATGAGCTTGAGTTATACCCAGGCTCACCCGCCTTTGTCGATATGAACCTGCGAGAGAACGACCGTATGGTGCTGCACGAACTGCATGGCGCTGATCATCTGTTGCTGGACGAACAACTGGGCAGCGATAAAAAGATTAAGGTAATTAAAGGCGACGGCTTAAAGGGTCTTATTGCTTCAGTGCCGCCACTAGAGCGTCGTGGCGTCATATTAGTCGACCCAAGCTATGAGATGAAAACCGATTACCAAGAGGTTGCCAAGGCGGTTATTCAGGCCCATAAGCGCTTCTCTACTGGGGTGTATATGATCTGGTATCCAGTGGTTAATCGTGCGCAAACAGAGTCAATGTTTGAGCTATTAAAGCAAAGCGGTATTCGTCGTCAGTTACGCATTGAACAGGCGATAAAAGCCGACAGTGATGAGTTTGGCATGACAGCGGCTGGCCTATGGGTCATTAACCCCCCCTGGCAGCTCGACGAGCTGGCACAATCGACATTAGATTACCTAGGACCACTGCTTAATCAGGGCGGCGGTTCGACGCAGGTAACATGGGAAGTGGGCGAATAAGCACCTAGAAAAATGCTTCGCAGGGAGTGCCTTGGTGATAGATCATCTGCCAACGCTCTCCCTCAAGCTTCCACAATGAAGTGCGCAGTGAGTAACGTTTTTCTAGCTCATTAATGGGTTTAAAGCTCGCGCGGTAGGTCAGCTGTGCTAAATCGGCACTGAGTAATCGATAGTGAATATCAAATACGTTGAAGCTTGGTGGCCTTGCTTGAGGTAAGCGCTGCAATACCTCTGGTTTACCAAAACTTACCCCTGTCGCCCCTATTTCTAAAAACTCATCATGAATCAGCTGCTGCAGTGCCTCGGCGCTAGTGCGTACCTCAGGGCTTAACAGCTTGAGCTCCAACTCAATAATGGTTTGTCTCATCCGTGACTACCCCACTTTTTGATAGCGTTTCAGTAAAATCTTAACCCGTTTCACATAGGCCTGAGTCTCTGGGTACGGCGGTATACCTTGATATTGACTCACGGTTGTTGGGCCTGCGTTATAAGCCGCGCAGGCTAACTCAATGTCACCGTCAAATCGCGCTAGCATCTTGGCAAGATAACGCGACCCACCATCGATATTTTGATCGGGCCGATAAGGGTTCGTCACTCCCATCTCTTTGGCAGTATCAGGCATTAGCTGCATCAGCCCCATAGCGCCACTGCGCGATAAGGCAAACACATTAAAAGCCGACTCGGCATGGATCACCGCACGGATTAGTGCTGGGTCGAGCTGGTGTGTTTTAGCTGCGAGGTTAATCAGCTCGTCGTAGTCGGCGCTAAACAGCGGCATCTTTTGCCAGTCTAGCTCGGAGTTAGGTTTGCAGGCGTAGCAGTCATAAAGTAATACCCTAAACTCCTCTTTGCCCGGAGCATGATCCGAAAAAACCACCACGCCATTGCTTTGGGTGTATTGATAGACCTTAATTTTATTGTCGCTCACTGGCGCGTCAGCTGGGGCGTCGTTATTGGTCAATGTTGCCTTATCGCTATAACTTTTTTTATAGTGCGGCTTACCTTGAGTGGGCTGCTGTGCATGAAGGCTAACACTCAATAGCATTAGCAAGTACAGTGGCAGCACTCGGTAGTTAATGTCGGCACCAATAGACGAAAAGGTCATTACAATCCAATATCTTGATCGAGTTTGAGTACTTCAATCATAGCAAATAGCTGCTTCATCTCGCGGTTTATTTGGCTAAACTCATATTCAAAGGTCGCGCCATTAAAAATGGAGCCGAGCTCAAAACGGTTTTCGCGGCTAGCCAACATAATCAATAGCTTGTTCTCGTAAAATGCGCACTGAATTTTACCTGCAAACATACTCGCTAAGGATTGTAGCCGCTCCATAAATCCGACGGTGAGTAGATAACGCGCCTCAATCTGATCGGTAGAAAAAACATCAAACTGTTTCTCAAAGCGGGGATCTTCTAACTTCACTCGACTTAGGTTTTTAAAGGAGCTAGATAAGAAGTTAATTAAACCGCCGCGGCTTTTAACGACCACAGTGTGACCCTTAAACGCCTTGTGACTGCTTAACTGCACCATGACGCCACGAAATACGGTTTCTGTTTCGGTGCGCTTATCACGGCGAACTTCTTTCGTCAGTTTCAGCTCATTAATGACGATCTCAACCCCATTATGACTGCCCTGCACATAGTCGTCGAAATGGGCATCATCGTAACTGGGGAGTAATTTTGAACGTTTGAGTGTCGATAGGCTCATTGTGTGGGTATGACTAAAAATAAAGTCATCGCCAAAATAACGAAATATCTTAGGAAACACCTGCTCCTTAACATCGTTGCGATAACGCTTAATGGGTCGCGAGCACCACCACACCAAGGGGATAATCGGTACAGCTAAAAATATCCAAGGCATCTCAACATATTGGCGCGCGGCATACAGCATGGCGATAACCACGACACTGGCAAACATAGCGAGACTCATGTAGATACGCTGCCTAAGGGCTTTTAGGCAAGCAACACGACGGTTTTCAAACTTGCGAGTTAGCGGTTCAATATGTTCAGCGTAATGCGTCTTAAACTTATCCAGTTCAGCGCTATCGGCCACAAGGCGCTTAGGCTGACGTGAGGGCTTAATCGGCGCGCCAAATATAAAACTAATAATGTTCATTGGTGAGGCTCTACACGGCGACTTAGGTGAGTACCATCAGCACTCACCTATCAAATGTTACTTAAGATAATCGGCGGCATCGACGGGGGCTTTTGATGCTTCATCCGCTTCATAAAACGGCATCACTTTAACATTAGCCATTGACGCAATAATCGAACCTGGAAAGATTTCGACCGCTGTGTTCAACTCAGACACTGCTGAATTGTAAAAACGACGAGCGGCAGAGATATGTTCTTCGACTTCGTTGTAGGTCTGCATCGCTTGCAGCATAGTATTGTCAGACTTCAGCTCAGGGTAGTTTTCTACACTCACCATTAACTGTCCCATCTTGCTATTGAGTTGTTCCGCAACTGCCAGATGTTCCTTAATCGCTTGACTGTCTGCATTGTCGTAACCTGCTGTCACTTGGGCGCGCAGCGCGGTGATCTCAGTGAGTAGCGACTTTTCATGGTCCATAAACTTCTGTGCGATTTTGAGAATATTTGGCACAAGGTTAGCGCGCTTTTTTAATTGCACGTCGATGCCTGATAGTGCCTCTCGCCCCGCGTTACGCTTTTTGATTAAACTGACATACCAAAGGTAGGTAATAATCACTACAAGCCCTAACCCTAACAATAAACCTTCCATTTTGACGTCCTTCCTGTTGTTCTTTTTTAGTTTTTGCTCTTATAACTCCCCACAATTACCGATTTTGTTGAAGAATTCCAGTTATTTGTATGCCAATCGTCGCAATATAATTTGTTGTAAAAATCAACAATTAGCAGTTATCTGCTAGCTTTTACGCTTAAGTCAGATAGTTGACCTATGCATTAACAGAAACAAAATACCGTTTGAATTAGAAACAGGCGAAAATGACAAACAAGTCAACTAAATTAGCCAAATAAATACAGAGTTCATTGATTTTAAAAGCAATAAAACAAGTTATAATTTCATCATTTTTATACAAACCTAGCTGAAAATCACAATTTTTTCGACAAAAAGCTAACATTAACAGCACTAGAAGATGCATCCACCACAGTTAGAGATAACAGCTCATTTTGACCTATTCAGCTCAGGTACAGCGAATGATTGTTAAGCTAGCCTCATTGAATTGAAAGACGCTTGTTCGTAAATCCCATTTTGACCTCTTACCCCATAAGAGGTCTTTTTTTTGTCTGCGTTTTGGCCAAGTTTTAAACCCGACTAATGTTCAGGCTTTGTACAGCAATTTAGCGCTAATCTATTCACTAACCAAACAGCAACTCACCTCCCCATTGTGAGTTTTGGTGACATCATCCTATTGAGACCCATTCTGCTTCAGAATCGGGTCTATTTTTTTAATACCCCATCTAATTACTCAGATTTAAGTTTCAATTAAACCGCCTCTGCCATCATGCTTGGTTAACTCGCGATCTCGCTAAAGCGTGCGAGTACCAATACTAAATAAAAGGCACAAAGATGCCCGCAATGAAGGAAGTATGATGAGTACAAATCAACAGGATGGCCTGCCCTCCTCAAGTATAACGCCACCCACAGCGGGTCAAAGCGGTGCCTTTGTTCGCTTTTTAAATGTGGTTGAGCGATTAGGTAACTTGCTGCCCCATCCAATTACGCTGTTTGCGATGTTCTGTCTTGCCGTAATCGCCATCAGTGGCATTGCAGGTTACTTTGAATTAACCGTTACCGACCCAAGGCCTGTTGGTGCACCGGGTCGCAGTGCCGATGGTCTGATTCATGTCGTCAGCTTAATGAATGGTGAAGGACTGCGACTCATCGTCTCCAATCTAGTCACTAACTTTACTGGGTTTACACCACTTGGCACTGTGTTAGTTGCCCTACTGGGTGTCGGCATTGCTGAACGCTCAGGGCTACTCTCAGCCGCCATGCGCTCTTTGGTCATGGGGGCATCTAAACGCCTAGTGACGCTAACCATTGTATTTGCGGGTATCGTGTCAAATACCGCCTCTGAACTGGGCTATGTGGTACTTATCCCCATGGCAGCGCTAATATTTCACTCTCTTGGTCGCCACCCGTTAGCGGGCTTAGCCGCCGCATTTGCTGGGGTGTCTGGCGGTTACAGCGCTAACTTACTATTAGGAACGGTCGACCCACTGCTATCAGGCATCACCGAAGCGGCGGCGCAGATGATCGATCCTGAGTATCTTGTTGGCCCTGAAGTGAACTGGTATTTCATGTTTGTGTCGACGTTCCTGATCACCATTCTTGGCGCCATTGTTACCGAAAAAATCGTTGAGCCTAAGTTGGGCAAATATGATCCAGAAGAAGCCTCTATCGATTTGCATGCCCAAAAGATGGATGGTGTCACCGCTCAAGAAAAACGCGGTTTAAAGGCTGCGGGGGTCGCTATCTTGGTCTTGTCGGCTATCCTTGCGTTAACCATCATCCCTGAAAATGCCCCACTGAGAAACCCAGAGACAGGCTTAGTCGCTGGCTCACCTTTCCTAAAGGGTATTGTTGCCTTTATCTTTATCTGTTTTGCAATTCCGGGCCTAGTTTACGGTAAGGTTGTAGGCACCATGAAGCGCGACAAAGATGTGATTGATGCCATGTCTCACAGCATGAGCACCATGGGAATGTACATTGTGCTGGTATTTTTTGCCTCACAGTTTGTCGCCTTCTTTAAGTGGACCAATCTCGGCGCCGTGCTCGCGGTCACAGGGGCTGATGCCCTGAGTGCGATAGGGTTAACGGGTCCCGTTGTATTTGTCCTATTTATTATGATGTGTGGCTTCATCAACTTAATGCTAGGTAGCGCCTCGGCGCAGTGGGCGGTGACCGCGCCAATTTTTGTCCCTATGCTAATGCTCGTCGGCTACGCGCCTGAGACAATTCAGGCTGCGTACCGAATCGGCGACTCGGTCACTAACCTTATCACCCCTATGATGAGCTATTTTGGGCTTATTTTGGCGGTGGCTTCTCAGTATAAAAAGAACCTTGGCATAGGCACTTTAGTGGCAACCATGTTGCCGTACTCTATCGTGTTCTTTATTGGCTGGACCTGCTTCTTCTTTATCTGGGTATTTGCATTAGGTTTACCTGTGGGTCCAGGAGCTGCGACCTACTATACGCCATAGCCCTGAGTGATAGCCTTGACTGACCATAAAAACGCCGAACTGAGTTCGGCGTTTTTATGCCACCTCGTTATAACCTGGCGACAATCTCATCCATAACCGAGATCACCCGCTTTGGTAACGTCGTTTGGCGTCGGTAACATAAATAGATGGGTTCACTTACAGGCACACTTAAGGGGTGCGAGCTGATCAACTCGGGGCGTGCAAACGCCTCGACAGCATAGGCAGGCAACACGGTAAAGCCTAACCCACGACTCACAGGCTCTAGTATCAGGCTGATCTGATTAGAAAAGCCTCGATGACTCAGCTGGTCGCAGTGCTCAAACTCTGTATAGTTAGCGGCCAATAACAAGTTAGCATGGTGTGCGCCATCTGGATGATTGATAAAGCCAAGCTGCTGTAATGACGACCAACTCAAAGATGTATGTGACGCAGGGGTTACCAGCAATAGTGGTTCTTGGGCGATCAATCGGCTTTGCACCTCACTTAAGATGGGCTGTCGAGTCATTAAGCCTAAATCAGCATCTAAGTCTGCAATCGCGGTTTCAACACCTGAGTTAGAGTTGATTCGGTAATCCAGCGTTAACCCGTTGTGCTGCTGCTGAAGGCCTAGAAGTTCAGTATACAACTTGAGACCAATACTCCCCGGCGACATTAATCGTACAAGCCCTTCAAAGGGCGGATCGACCTTAACCGACTGCTGCAGCGCATCGAGAGCTAGCAGAATATCTTGCCCTTGTTGATAGAGCTTTTGCCCTGCATCAGTGAGCGAAAACTGTTTACCCTCTCTTATTAATAGCGGTGTATCGAGCTGCTCTTCCAATTTACGAATATGCTGACTCACCCCAGATTGGGTCATATAGAGTCGCTCAGCCGTGCGAGTAAAGTGGCAAAGCTCCACCAGCGTACAAAAACTACGTAACCAGATTGGATTTATCATAACAAATTGTAATCAAGTCTTTAGATATTGATTACCCTACATGATTTAACACAATTTGGAAGCCACACCACGATTGTTGGGCACAATCAAAAATGCCAACCCTTGTGGGTTGGCATTTTACCTTAACCTATTAGCTCAACAGCACTAGCCATTGATACCTGAGTGCCTGAGTAAGGCATCTATCTTAGGTTCACGGCCCATAAACCGCTTAAATAGCGTCATCGGCTCTAAGCTACCGCCCATCTCTAAGATGTTTTCTAAGAAACTATGGCCAGTCTCGGCATTGAAGATCCCTTCAGCTTCAAAACGGGAAAACGCATCGGCAGACAGTACTTCGGCCCATTTGTAGCTGTAATAACCCGCGGCATAGCCCCCAGCAAAAATATGTGCAAAGCTGTGTTGGAAACGGTTAAATTCAGCCGCCTTCACCACGGCGACTTGCTCTCTTACCTCGTTCAACTTCGCCTGAATTTCTGCGCCAACGCTAGGGTCAAACTCAAGATGCAGACGGAAATCAAACAGCGAAAACTCCAATTGACGCAGCATAATCATGCCTGACTGGAAGTTTTTCGCCGCCAGCATCTTATCTAACATCGCCTTCGGCAGTGGCTCGCCAGTTTCATAATGACCAGAGATCTCCGCAAGCGCTTCCTCTTCATAACACCAGTTTTCCATAAACTGACTAGGCAGCTCCACGGCATCCCAAGGCACACCATTGATGCCCGATACACCCGCCACATCAATCTTTGTCAGCATGTGATGAATGCCATGACCAAACTCATGGAACAGGGTAGTCACTTCATCATGGGTAAATAGTGCCGGTTTACCGTCAACTGGCGCATTAAAATTACAGGTGAGGTATGCCACCGGATCTTGCAAACCGCTTTCAGTTTGGCGACGCACGCGACAATCATCCATCCATGCGCCACCGCGCTTGCCTTCACGCGCATAAAGATCAAGATAAAAACTGCCTCGATGTTCGTCATTGGTATCTTTAATATGAAAGAAACGCACATCTTTGTGCCAAGTGTCGACATCTTTTTGCTCTTCAATACTTAAACCGAATAGGCGTGAGACGGTATAAAACAGCCCTGATAACACACGGTCTTCTGGGAAGTAAGGACGTAACAACTCTTGAGATATCTCATACCTATGGTGCTTGAGTTTCTCAGCATAATAGCTCAGATCCCAAGGAGATAAGTCGCTAACACCGTAGGTTGTCGTTGCAAATTCAGTGAGTTCGTTAAGCTCGGTTTCACCCTGAGATTTAGAACGTGCAGCCAACTCATTTAAAAAATCCAACACTTGTTGTGGCGATTGCGCCATTTTGGTCGCTAGCGACTTATGAGCGTAACTATCAAACCCAAGTAATTGGGCCAGCTCATGTCTTAGGGCCACAATTTCATCCATCAAGGGACTATTATCAAATTCCCCCCCATTGGGCCCTTGGTCTGACGCACGCGTCACAAAAGCGCGATAACACTCTTCACGTAATTCACGGTTATCACTGTAGGTCATCACGGGTAGGTATGAGGGAAAGTCTAAAGTAAATAGCCAGCCTTCAAGGCCTTTAGCCTCAGCCATAGCTTTTGCAGCGGCAACGGCTGATGCAGGTAACCCTGCCAGTGCTGACTTATCTGTTACCAATTTAGTCCATGCTTGAGTCGCATCAAGTAGTTGATTAGAGAACTGACTAGTTAGCTCAGATAAACGTTTAACCAATTTCCCGTATGTTTGTTTACCTTCATCGCTCAATCCTATCCCTGACAGCTCAAAATCACGTAGACTATGCTCGATGCTGGTTTGCTGTGCCTGGCTTAATGTAGCAAATTCATCAGAGGCTTTGAGTGACTTATAAGCTTCGTATAATCCTTGATGCTGACCAACATAGGTACCGTATTCTGACAGTAACGGTAAACAGGCATCATGAGCGGCACGCCACTCATCGGTGCTCAGTACTGAATTCATATGCGACACGGGTGACCAGATCTGGCTTAGCTCATCGTCTACCTGCTCAAGCGGCGTAATGAAATTACTCCATGTATACGGACCACCAGCGGCTAACACCTGATCGATTTTCTGGCGACAGTTATCAATCCCCTGCTCTACTGCGGGCTGAATGTGCTCAGGTTTAATTTGCGAAAATTGCGGCAAGGTCGCACCGCTCAGCAAAGGATTACTCATCATATTTCCTCGAAAATCTTAAGATACAGAGTAATAGATATGGGCAAGCTCACTGCTATTCAAGCGTTGCAGCCCAAGAGAATTGAAATTGCGCCCTCTAGCAGGCATATAAAATAAAAACTTTGATCTACGGCAAAAATAAGATTTACTCAATATTTACATAGCCGTAATTGATAAGCGGTTCGCAAATGCAATGCATTATCATTTACGTTTAGCACCTAGCTCTCTATGCTCCATGTAAACAGGATACAGCCATCGGAATTTCATCGGGTATGAAACAAATCACTTTTTCATTAGCAACCAGTATGCTGCTTGTGAGCACGGTGACTTTTGCTAACGAACCACGTCAAGCAACCAGCGTCGACGACTCTCACATCACCAATATTATTGCCCATAGTGACGCGCAACCACTCGAATTTATTTTGGATATGGGCTGGGATTCTGAGTACATTTCCGAAGGGCGCAACAATTTAAATCAAGGCGGTATCTATTGGGGTACTGCCGCTGTGCAATACCAAGATCTCGTCATCTATACCACAGTGGGGCGCGGCGACAGCGAAACCTACACCGAGTGGAACTTTGGCCTAGAGTATGGTTTTTCGATTGCTGAAAACCTAGAAGCATCGATAGGCTATCAACGTATCGAAGCCTATGGTGATGAACGCGCCAGCGATAATGAACTATTTGCGTCACTCAGTTACAGCGCAGTAGAGTGGTTAACCCCATCAATAGCTTACACCTATTCTACCGAAGCAGGCGGATATTTTATTGAAGCAAGCCTGCATAGCAGTTGGCCTGTGACCGAGCAACTCACACTCACCCCCTACGTCACACAAGCATTTGATTTTCAATATGTGACCGAGGCGCATAACGGCGCTAACCACTTCCAATTTGGTGTTGAAGCTGAGTACCAAACGAGTAGCAATTTAGTGCTATCTGGCCACATCAGCCACACCATAGCTCAAGAAGATATTAAACAAGAGCAACAAGGCAGCATCGACAGCTTAGACCAAACCTATGCTGGCATTCATTTAACTTGGAGCTTTTAACTTAACGCTGCACTTTAGCGTTTGCGAGTGGCAGGCTCGGTCGGTATCGACTAACTTTAAGCATGAAATCGTTGCAAGGAGCGCAACGGTCTAAGCATGAGGACATGGAATGTCTGCACAACGATATCACCCCCTTACCTCTATCATCGCGCTTAGTTTATGCTGCGTTTGCGTCTTTGCTGCCGACCCCGAACAGCCGATAACTGAAACACATACCCTGCCGCAAAATGTCGCCCTTGACAGTGAAGGCAACCCTATTGTGATACCCACCGGCGACAAGGCGGCACTGAACTATCACGCTGCGCCAGTGCAATCAATCTCCCAACCGGTTGTCACCAAGCCATTGCGCAAAAGTAAGCCCAAAAAACGAAGTCGTAAGCAGCAACTCGCTAGCCGTGATAGCGTTGCTGATAACCCCAGTTGTCGTTGGTTAAATAAGCGCATGCGCCACCTAGAAAAGACTTTAAAAACAGGCAATACCAAGCAGTTTGGCTACCAGTATGATGAACTGCAAGCACGACAATCTGAGTGGGTCTGCATGAAGTGTGGCGCAGAGGGACCCAATCAAGACGATCACAACCGCTGCCAATATAGACGCTAATCACCCTGCTGACTGAAAGCGAACCTCTGGCGACAAGGTCTATGATAAGGCACAAACATTGAGCACTGGTTTACCATGCTTTTTACCCCTACAATGACCGCAATATGCAATGGTTCGAATTTGGAGAAAATGATGGCTCAACACTTTGACTATATCTGTTTAGGCGCGGGTAGCGGTGGAATCGCATCGGCGAACCGTGCCGCTATGCGTGGTGCTAAAGTGCTACTTATCGAAGCAAAGGCGCTTGGTGGTACCTGTGTCAATGTGGGCTGTGTGCCTAAAAAGGTGATGTGGTATGGTGCACAGGTTGCTGAAGCAATGCACCTGTATGCCAAAGATTATGGTTTTGATGTCTCCGTGAACCAATTTGACTGGAGTAAGCTGGTCGAAAGCCGCGAAGCCTATATTGAGCGCATCCACGGCTCTTACGATCGCGGTCTCGAAAACAACGGCGTGACCTTAGTGCGCGGTTATGGTCGCTTTATTGATAACCACACCATTGAAGTCAATGGCGAGCATTACACTGCCGATCATATCCTGATTGCAACGGGTGGCTCACCAACCATTCCTAACATTCCTGGCGCAGAGCATGGTATCGACTCAGATGGCTTTTTTGCCCTTAACGAACAACCTAAGCGCGTAGCTGTAGTGGGTGCGGGTTATATTGCGGTAGAAGTCGCTGGCGTGCTGCATGCCCTTGGCAGCGAAACCCATCTGTTTGTGCGTAAACACGCACCGCTCCGTAGCTTCGACCCAATGCTTAGTGAAGCCCTAATGGAAAGTATGGCGACCGATGGCCTTGCACTGCATACGCATAGCGTACCGCAATCTGTGGTTAAGAATAATGACGGTAGCCTAACACTGACCCTTGAAAGCGGTGAGCAATATCACGTCGACACCCTTATTTGGGCAATAGGCCGTAAGCCTTCAACCAATAACATTGGTATTGAAAATACCGACGTGAAACTTAGCGACAAAGGCTATGTCATTGTCGATGAGCAACAAAACACCAGCGCCAAGGGCGTGTATTGCGTCGGTGATATTATCGAAGGCGGCGTAGAGCTGACACCTGTGGCTGTTAAAGCGGGTCGTTTACTGTCAGAGCGTCTATTTAACGGCATGACAGATGCGAAAATGGATTACAGCCTAATTCCTACAGTGGTCTTTAGTCATCCAGCGATCGGCACTATGGGATTAACCGAGCCAGAAGCCATCGCGCAATTTGGTGAAGCCAACGTAAAAGTCTACACCTCTGGCTTCACTTCAATGTATACCGCTGTCACCGCTCATCGCCAAGCATGCAAAATGAAACTTATCTGCGCTGGCGACAATGAAAAGGTCGTGGGTATTCACGGTATCGGCTATGGCATGGATGAGATTCTGCAAGGTTTCGGTGTTGCCATGAAGATGGGCGCAACCAAGGCTGACTTTGATGCTGTGGTCGCGATTCACCCCACTGGCGCCGAAGAGTTTGTTACCATGAAGAGTTAGTGTAGAAACTTAACCTTCACACGCTTAGAAATCTGGAAAAACAGTCGACACTGCTTATACTGGTTGTATAGGCAGTGTTCTTTCTAGGTGGATAAATGACTCAACTAATACATTCCAGTGACATTTACAAAGATACAGAATTAGCACTCAAAGATGATGGCACTTACCATTGTCAGCCAACAAAAAACAACATAGGCTCACTTCCTACACTGTTTTCTGATGACGGTGCTTTTCTCCAAGAACCAAACAGCTATCTCTTTTATCTCAAAGCTGTAAAGAAAGCGAAAGACCTCAACCCATGCAGTCGTGCTCTACTCAAATACTATCAGTTCCTAGAAAGTGAGCAGTTGGAATGGAATCACTTCCCTCCAATCAAGAGACTAAAACCCACTTATCTGTTCCGCTCTCACCTACTTAAGCTAGTAAAGTGTGGCGAGTTGGCACATAGCACCGCCAATACATATATGAACCAAGTTAAGAACTTTTATCTGTGGACGATGCACGAGAGATTCTTACGTATAAAGAGAGAGCAAGAGGCCCCCTTTAAGATGGAGTTTATTCAGATTAGGAACCAGGGGATGCTGGCACATCTAAGACCAACATTTACATTAGAAACCAGTGACCTAAGAATCAAAGTACCGAAAGACAGCAATTCCCAGAATATACGACCGCTTTCCCCTTTAAGCCAAGAATCTCTTGATTTACTCATTGCATTTTTACCTAAGACATCTGAAGAACTTAGGCTACAAATACTTCTATCGATTGATACAGGTATGCGTATTGAGGAAATAAGCTCCTTTACCTTAGATGCTCTAAGTACAGCTTCACCAGTTGCTGAGAGTCAACATCGTTTCGAATTAACACTATGCCCACAGTCTACTGGTGTTCAAACCAAATTTGATAAATCACGTCGCATTGAAATTTCTATAGATTTACTTGAAGCGCTACGTGAATACCAAATCTCAGAGCGTAGACTTAGCCGTCTAAATAAGCTGTATACCAAAGTCAGTCACCCCTTATTGCTAAAACAGAGCACCATAGAAGCATTAAAACGGTGCGAACGCCACGAACCCTTATTCATCAGCCAGCAAGGCAATCCGATGACCAGAGAAACCATCGAATCTCGCTGGATTGAACTAAGGGGTAAAATACAGAAAATAGACACTTCTTTTAGGCATCGTTTCCATGATCTCAGGGCCGCATACGGAACTTACAGGCTCAGTGACTTGCTAGATGCTAATTTGGGTACGATTGAGTCTTTAGAGCTTCTTATGGGATGGATGGGGCATAATGATGAAAGCACTACATGGAAATACCTACGCTTCCTTAAACGTAAAGAGGTATTTAAAGTGAAATTTGGCATATTAGATTCAATTATGCACGAAGCGGTAGGGAGTAAAAATGAGTAATGTCACTTATCTAAGTGGTTGGGATGCCTCTCTGTGCTTTCAAATGAATGATGGCGAAAACCGCCGATGTGATTTGAATCGATTATTATTTAAAGGTTATCCAAGAACCGAACATATACAGCAAGGAAAACCTGTTGAGTCAGCTCATCGTGATGGAGTCATTCTTCAGTTCAAGGAGCGATTTCAAGAAAGATTGGAAGAGGGAGCCTCACATTCCACGCTCTATGATCATTACCGAGCACTGTCGTTATACCTTAAATGGTGTGACAAAAATGATATTGAAGCCTTCTTGCAGCATTCAATAGAAGCGTATATGGCATCTTGTTTTGAGAAGGTACGGTTGGGCTTATTAAAGGCCTCCACGTATACACTAACACTCTCGATGATAAGCAGGTTATTTCAAAATTATTTTGACTACCCAAGCCACTGGTTCTTAAACATTCCGACAATGGGCAGAAAAGATACAGAATCCTTTGAGGCATACAGCCGCAGTGATTTAAGGCAGCTACTACCTTTTTTACGCAAACTTTTCAATCAAACCACAGCTCAATTTCTTGAAAATCCGCAAAAGCATATAAATGCAGGAAAATGTGTATCAACTATGACCTTTAGCTGGCTCGATAAGGAATACAAGCTTTGTGGCGCAATTAGTAAAATGATGTGCGCAGCTACGTATTTGATGAGCTACTACACTTACTCAAATGCCAGTGTTATTTTTCAACTTAAGCGCCCTAAAAATGTATCGATTTCAGTGGGAGAACAGTGGTATCAAATGCCCGCATTTAAACGTCGAAGCTTTAAAAGAGTTCATTTGGAAATGGGCGGACACAATAATTTGGACTGTAGTGGTCAACTAATATTGGCCACGATCTTAGAGTTTAACCAGAACAATCGTTCCGATTCATTGGGCGTCAGTCCGCCGTTATATTGATGTGGACGAAGCTGGCAGTAATATCCAATTATGTATCGTGTAATTTCGTTCTGAGCTTCTGTAAAATTACGATACCCTGTTGTTGGTATCCATTCTGTCTTAAGGCTCCTAAAAAAGCGTTCCATTGGACTATTATCCCAACAATTCCCACGTCGAGATAAACTTTGTTTGAGCTGGTATCGCCATAAAAGTTGTCGATATTTTCTGCTTGTATAGTGAGTCCCTTGATCGCTATGGAACATAACATCTTTAGGTTTACCACGACCTTCATAGGCCATCGTAAGCGCTTTGCCAGTTAAACGGCTATCAGGTGATAATGACATAGCCCAGCCAATCACTTTACGGGCGAATAGATCAATCACAACAGCTAAGTACATCCAGCGGTTACCAGCCCACACGTAGGTGACATCACCAACCCAGACTTCATTCGGAGCTGTAACTGCGAATTGTCGACCTAGGTGATTAGGGGTTTCAATATGTTCTAGCGTGCCTTTTCGGTATTTGTGCTTAGGAACCTGACAGCTAACTATACCAAGCTCTTTCATCAACTTAGTGGCACGATAGCGGCTTAGCAAGACACCTTGCTGGCTAACCATATCTGCAATGGTTCTAGCACCAGCCGACCCATTACTTGCAGTGTGTACTTCGCTAACTAGGCTCCGAAGTTTAACTTTATCGGCATTAATGGTTGTTGGCCGCTTTTTCCAATATTTGTAACTACTACGATGAATACTGAACACTTCGCATAATGTTTTTATGCTGTAGCTCTGCCTGAGTTTCTCAATTATTAAGAATTGTTCAGTGAGTCCGACATCAACAGAGCTGTGGCCTTTTTTAATATTTCGTTGTGCTCTTGGAGGCGAGCGAGTTGCTTTTTTAACTCTCGAATTTCAATTTGTTCTGGTGATATAGGTGATGCTTTAGGTTGCTTACCTTGTCGCTCTTCTCTTAATTGTCGAACCCATTTATCCATGGTTGATTTGCCTACACTCATGGCTTGAGCAGCTTCAACAATTGAGTAATTTTGATCTAGCACTAATTGAGCTGATTCAAGTTTGAACTCTGCGCTAAAAAGTCTTCTTGTACGTTTTTTCATAGTGTCACCTGTTAACTTATGAGGTGATGATATCACCTCTAACTAGGTGGCCAAATTCACCGTACCACTACA
>NZ_MCBT01000006.1:0-89550 GCF_001735525.1 Shewanella colwelliana | reverse complement strand
TATACGTCATCCTTGACCGCTTAACGAAAACATCCATGTTTTCGATACCCTCAGCCGCATCTACACAGGGTTATTTTATCTCTCCGATTTAGCCTTGTTCGTATCACTTGGCAATCAAAAGTTAAATCGTTTTTGGACAAAAGTGAGTTAGCAAACTCACCAAAGTAGTTATCGATGGGTTACTTCAAGTATGGGTAAACTTATCTAAAGCACAAAAAGAAAAGGTTGTCCTTCGGTAATCCCCCCGAAAAACCACGGTGTTCATAAGTAGAATTTTCTCGTAATCTGTAACTAGGAGATTCTCAATGAAAAAATCAAGATTTAGCGACAGCCAAATACTATCAATTCTTAAACAAGCTGATGCAGGCTCACCTGTTCCAGAGCTTTGCCGTGAGCACGGTATGAGCAGCGCCTCTTTTTACAAATGGCGCTCCAAATATGGCGGTATGGACGCCTCGTTAATGGGACGACTTAAAGAGCTAGAAGATGAAAACCGTCGCCTTAAAAAGATGTATGCAGAAGAGCGACTCAAAGCCGAGCTGATCCAGGAAGCCATGGCAAAAAAGTGGTAAAGCCGTCTCTGCGGTGCGAGATGGCAAGGAACGCCGTAAGCTCTAGGGAAGTGAGTATCCGTTTGGCCTGTAGCACCTTCCACGTCAGCGAAAGTTGCTATCGCTACCAGCCTAAAAACTCAGACGAAAACGCTGTCATAGCTGACTGGCTAATTCGATTGACGAACAACCAACGTAACTGGGGTTTTGGCCTGTGCTTTCTTCATCTACGTAACGTCAAAGGCTTTGGTTGGAACCATAAACGTGTTTATCGAATTTATCGTGAGCTTGAGTTAAACCTTCGTATCAAACCTAAGAAGCGATTGGTTCGTGAAAAACCACAGCCACTAGCGGTACCTGAAAAAGCCAACGAATGTTGGTCAATGGACTTTATGCATGATCAACTTGCAGACGGCCGTTCAGTCAGATTATTTAATGTGATCGATGACTTTAATCGAGAAGGGTTAGCTATCGAAGTGGATTTTTCTTTGCCAGCAATCCGTGTGCAAAGAACACTTGAGCAGATCATTGAGTGGCGTGGAAAACCGAAGTCTATACGGTGTGATAATGGGCCTGAGTATATCAGCAGTTTACTTGTAGCTTGGGCTGAGAGGCATCAAATAGCGCTTTGCTATATCCAACCAGGCAACCCTCAGCAAAACGCCTATATCGAACGCTACAATAGAACTGTACGTTATGATTGGCTATCTCATTACCTGTTTGACTCTGTGACCGAGCTACAAAACTTTGCAACTGAATGGCTTTGGGTTTATAACAATGAACGACCAAACATGGCATTGGGAGGAATAACCCCCATGCAGCGTTTAGCCCAAATTAACAAGTCTACTTCTGAACTCCATTAAAAATGGGGGGATTACCCTTCCCATCCGCTTTTCAGGCTTTACCATGCATAAATCTAGACTTTAAAATACTTATCCTCTTGAGATAGCTCTAGAACAATATAGTCTTTGTATTTCTGATAATCGCCTTTTTCGAGTTGGCTCACCAACATCGATACGACGTGCTGACCAGACAATTGTATGGATTCATCAAATAATTGGCGTATATGCTTAATATCTACTTCGTCGATTGAGTCATGTACCACAAACGTAGGTCTTAATAGGTTTAGTGAATCCACTGACTTAATATACGACAAGTCAAATGTGATTGCTTCAAGACGCTTCAAACCCCCATCGTTATTTGACTGGATGTCATCTACAGAAGGTTGGCAATCACCGTTAGTAGTATCTAAGTTCAGATTAAAATTATATTCGATCCCGTAGAAGATCTTGGTATATGCTTTGAAGTTTTTCTTAAACTCTGTTTCGAAAGTGAGAACATTTTGAAGTTCACCAGACAGCTTTTCTGATAACTCTTCTAAATTTTTTGTTTCTTGTTCCAGTCTGGTTTCAATGCTGTCTTTTTTCTCGACTATAGCATTCAACTCGATCAGAGTTTTATTTAGCTTACCAATTCTTATAACCGAATCAGATATTTCATCGATTTTCTTCTTGGACTTCAGTTCAAGATAAAGCGATGACTTTTTCTTTTCTAATAACTTTAGGTTATCAGTAGCTTTATGTAGTTTTAATTGAAGTTTTTCTAAACCATCAGTAATGAACTCACTCTTTGTGTCAAGTAAATGGTTATGAAAGCGCAGTACGCTATCATAATCTCTAATGACTGAATCCATCTTAATAGCCGCATAGCCGTATATGGCTTCTAACTCACTCAGCAGTTGGTGGTTCTGGTTGGTCTCAAATAGTCTCTGAGTCTTGGTGATATTATTAACTTTAAGCTCTAATGACAAAATCTGATCTGATAGGTTATTTTGCTCATTATCAATGCTGTTGATTTCATCGATGATTGCTAGCTTATCAGTATTGTTCTCACTTAATAATAGAGATTTTTCTAACTTACCGAGTTCTTTTTTGATGCTCTCGATGGTACCAATAATTTTGTCATCTTTAATGATACCGTTAAATGAGGTCAATTTCTTTTTATAGTTATCGAGTAAGGTTTTAAACTTCTGAATTTTACTCAGAATTTCAGTGTCTTCGACGTTAAACAGGTACAAAAATAGTGTATTACGGTCTGCTTGAGAAATAGGGAACTTATCATCATTGAACTTGACTGTTTTTGTCATTCTATTCGTATCTGTTCTCAAAAACTTAGGGGCTAACTTTCTGAGAGTAGGCTTAGTAGAATGTACATTGAACATCGTCTTCAATATGTGGGTGTTGTATTCTTTCTTAGTTTTAACTTCACTATCGACGTAATAGCAAATGTCAGACGCTTCTATAGCTAGGGTTCGTTTGATTTCAGTGATGTTACTATCTAACCCAATGTATGAAAGGGATGAGGTGACGTTATGCTCTTCAAATAATTGCTGAATACTTGGTTCAGCAGTACCGAATTCTTCATCTACGTATATAGGGTTGATCGAGCCATCTAACAAGAAGTCTATAATACGGCCAGGAACAGATTTACCTATCTGGTTACCCGATAAATTCGAATCTCTTTTGTTAGTAATGATGTTTAGAGTATCCTTAAACTCGATCTCTCTAATTACATTTCCATCAACTTTTGTTATTAGTTTTAGTAGCTTCATTGATGAAAACCTCATCATTTTTATGTGTGATAGCGGAAATAGTGAATAGCCAGTCTAACGTTAGGATCATGTGGTCTATAGAAATAAACAGTTCTCTTTCCCCCAATTTCATCAGGCGAGCGACTTTCATCTTTCGGTTTTTTGTTTCATGAAGACATTTCAAAACAAAAGCGCCAATATAGACAATATTGATTTCTGGATTAGAACCTTTAATCGGTATCATTAGGGTTCTCCAGTACGTAGCATTCAACAAAAGCATGGGCAATCACAACGTTGATCCCAACAGACATCTGTTCTTTGGTGAAAGTGATATTAGAAGACTTGTAAAGGAAATTGTTTAGTTGCTTCTTAACATCGTCGATAATTTCATCGGCATGTTTTTTGACCTCATCCATGTTGGGTTCCCAAGCATCAATGTTGAACTTGCTCAATGCGGAACCGTACATGTCATTCAATATCAACATTGTCGTTTGTTTTCCATTGACGACGTTCTTTTCAATGATGTTGTACGCCGATTCAATGTGGGAAGAATAACTCTTGTACTGAAGAACTATTTTTCTATTTTTTTTGAGTTGGTTGTGTTCGATTTTGTCTGAAACTTTAGGTGGGAATGAGCGATCCCTGATGTCTATAGTGACGCCAACCTGAGATATCTTACTAATGATGTCATTGATGATAGAGTCAACCTTAGACTCCGGTGGCTCCGCACTATTGAAGTCGCCTTTCACCTCACCGATATTGACTAACGTTCCAGTCATACTCTTACTTTACCTATCTCATTGATTGAGATTGAAGTCACCATTTAATACACCTGTATTGATGTTGGTTTTACCTTCTTGCTTGACGTCTTGTTGATTGCCGTGGGTGCTGTTGTTTTGGATGCTGATGACCTTCTGCTCTAGCTTATAGTTGTTGGTTTCGAGCTTTTCGCACTTAATCTTGAACTTGTTCTTTGCGCTTTGCTGTACCAGCGCATAGATAAAACCAACGACAGAGCAAACCCAAGCAATTGCTACCCCAAGAGGGCTAGAAAACCAAGCTATAAACTCATTCATATAATTTAACACCATTAAATGGAATGAGTTTATAGAATTTTTAGTAGGTTTACTACAGATTAATTATAACCTTATGTTTTAAATCAAGCTTTTTTGTATTGAGTTTATAGGAAAGATGGGAGTAATTGCTCATAATCACTAACTCCCTCAGGCTATTTGCAATCATTAGCAAAAGTATAGATAAACGAAGTTCTACTAACCATATACAGCTAAAGCTCTAAGTGATTTTGGGGCAAAACCTTCTTAGATTTTAATTCTCAAGTCACACCAAATACCGTCAAATCGAAGAGAGAAAATAACCCAGTGTAAGCGCGGTTTTGGCCCTTGGTGGCAGGGATGCCACCGTGGAGCGTATAGGGACATATTCACAGCGTGCCAAAAGAGTGCTTGCACACAAGCTCACCGCAGGTGATTGATTGCTATGAAGGTACGATCTTCAAGCTCACTTAACCAATTCCCACCCAGCCAAACGCTACTTAAGCTAAATGAAAAAATGCCAGACCTTCACTCCAAGGCCAACCCATTTTGGGGCAAAATCAAGCCAGTTTTTTATTCCCCCTTCCGACATCCGCCAAATCGAAGAGACGTTGAGATACCGAGTGTAGATACGCCGGTGAGCTTCCGAAACAGGGATGTTTCGGCAGAGCCTAAAGGGACTTATTCACGGCGTGTCACAGGCGTATCTGCACATCCCTCGCCGGGCAGGCGTTAGATGGCGATAAAGGTATGACCTTCAGGCACACACCCCAATAACAATGAACCAAAAGAGAAAATGTAACCAGCCTTCATTCGAAGGCTAACAAGTTTTGGGACAAAAGCACGTTAGCTTTCTACTCGCCACTCACACCAAATGAAGCTAAATCGAAGAGATAAAATAACCTAGTGTAGATGCAGCTGCGGACGTTGATGGCAGGGATGCCATCGTCGAGCCTCCAAGGATGGATTCACGGCGTGGAGCAGAAGTATCTGCACATACCCTCGCAGGGAAGCGATAGATAACAATAAAGGAATAACCTTCATACAAACTAACCAATACCAACTCAGCCAGAAGCTAAACCAAAAAATGTAATCGGCCTTCATTCCAAGGCCAACCCTCTTTGGGACAAAAGCACGTTAGCTTTCTACTCGCCACTCACACCAAATGAAGCTAAATCGAAGAGAGAAAATAACCTAGTGTAAGCACGGTTTTGGCCTTCGAAATCATGGCCGAAAATGTTCCAGACATTTTTCTGCATTCCCAAGATCTCTGTAGATCAGATGATTTCGCAGAGCCCACATGGAAGTGCTCACAACAATATCCCTATCTAAAAGCCAGTTCGGCATCCCTGCCTCTCGTTCGTTAGCATGAAGCGATGCTTCACTCACCGTGCCAAAAGAGTGCTTGCACACAAGCTCACCGCAGGTGATTGATTACTATGAAGGTTCGACCTTCAGCTCACTTAACCCATTCCCACCCTGCCAAACGCTACATAAGCTAATCCAAAAAATGCCATCCCTTCATTCCAAGCCATATTAATAGCAATCTCAAGTGAAATTTTATCCGAGTTCCATCCTGATAGTGGCGGGGATCCGTACGAAAAGACAGATAAGTCATATTGCCATCGTTGTAATTGGCTAAACTTTGTTTATGTAGCTGCTTGATCATCTACTCATAACCTTTTTGCTAGCTTGTATTCCTTTATCTAGACTTAAGCTACTACCCTGAATTGAGGAGAAGGTTTGAAAATCATTATATGTCACTGTTATTTATTGCTCGCTTTATTACTTAGTCCCGTCTTTGCCGCAGATGCGCCGTTGCAGCCTAACTATCGATTTGCATCGATAGAGTACTTGCTTGAACAAGAGTTAGCACGAGAAGTGATACCACTGATTTATCGCGGCCTTGGATTTAGTGTCGAAGTATTGCCTTTGCCTGGTAATCGGGCTCAGTATGCCGCAGTGTCAGGGAAGCTGGACGGTGAAGTGATGCGTATATGGCGCTATGGTGAAGAACATCCTACTATGTTGCGCGTCCCAACGCCGTACTATTATCTTAAGACTATGCCTTTTGTTCGCGCTGACAGTGGCATTGTTATCCGCAAGCCTAAGGATCTGCAACCGTATAGGGTCGTGAAAGTAAGGGGCGTCAAACATACCAATAATATCACTGAGGGGTTGCCAAGAGTGCTAGATGTTGACAGTACAAAGATGATGTTTGAGTTACTGCGCAGTAATAAGGCTGACGTGGCGCTAACCAATCACCTGGATGGTCAGATTAATATCAAGCGCTACCATTTCGGTAATATTTCTGAGATGCCTGCTCATTTGGGGCACCGTGTGCTTTACCACTATTTACATCCTAAACATGCTAGTTTGCTACCAGTCATTGATGCCGAGTTTAAGCGCCTTGAAGACGCTGGCGAGCTCAGTGATATCATCGAGGCGGCTGAGACTCGAGTGATTGCACACCAGCTTTTACAGTAATAGGGGCTGCCCCACTGTATCAATATACATAGTGGTATCGTTTTTGGCCGAGTAGGGCAGCGTTATCGAGTTCAGTAAAATCACTTAACATCCCTAGCTCAAAAAGTGTTGTGCCCAATACGCCCGTTTTGCCATGAACGTTTTGCTAAGCGTGGCATTTATAATCTAGATAGTAGTATTGCTCTGCTTGTTATTTGCTAAGCTTTGTTTATGTCGTTGTAAGAGCATTGGCTTACAAGCCTTTGCTAGGTTGCACTGTTTTCTCTAAATTGAATCTTGGCCTTAAAGTAAGGGAAACGTTTGAAAATTATATTTGCTTGCTGCGCTTTATTGCTGGTGCTGATAACTCAGGCTGCCTGCGCTGCTGATAGTCCGCTACAGACAAGCTACCGGTTTGCGTCTATTGAGTATTTGATAGAGCAAGAAGTGGCGCATGAAGTGATCCCTCAGATTTATCGAGGCTTAGACATTAAGGTCGATATATTACCTTTGCCTGGCAATCGTGCTCAATACGCTGCAGTGTCGGGAAAAATGGATGGCGAAGTCATGCGAATATGGAGCTATGGGGAAGACAACCCCAGCATGTTACGCGTGCCAACCCCCTATTATTATCTTGAAACCATGCCTTTTGTGCGTGCTGATAGTGGTATTTTGATCCGTGAACCCAAGGATCTGCAACCATATCGCGTGGTGAAAGTGAGGGGGGTTAAGCATACCAATAATATTACTGAAGGCCTGCCATATGTGAGAGACGTTGACAGTACCAAGATGATGTTTGAGTTATTGCAGAATCATCAGGCTGATGTTGCATTGACGAATAATCTAGATGGGCAGATCATGATACAGCGCTACCATTTTGACGATATTGCCGTTATGCCAAATCATCTGGGTCGCCTTGCGCTTTACCATTATTTGCATCCTAAGCATGCTAGCTTGCTACCTGTGATTGATGCAGAGCTGAAACGTCTTAAAGCGTTGCCAACCCTTAATAATATCATTAAGGCGGCTGAGATCCGTGTTATAGAACGACAACTTTTATTTGAATAACCTTCCTTTGTGGATGCCAAGCCATCTCGTGAGTCAGATGCCCGAATAACGACTTTGGGGTCAATCAGTATTCATCGCCCTAACCTAACTCTTTTCTGCTGCCTCACTCTGATATAGCGCCACTATTAAGGTAATTTCGCAGCTAGGAAATCGACCATTAATCGTACTTTTGGTGATAAATGACGATTATGAGGGTAGAGCGCCCATACGCCTTCGTTGGGTTCTTGGTATGAATTTAACACAGGCACCAGTGCGCCAGTTTCAAGATCATGACTTATGTAGTAATTGGGCAACTGTGCTAAGCCTAATCCTTTCAACGCAGCATCTCGTAAGCCGTGACCAGTGTTGCATTGTAGTGTACCCGCCACTTTAATCTGCCGTTCACTCCCTTGGTCAATGAATCGCCAATAGTCATGATTACCCATTAAACAGTTGTGTTGACTCAGCTCTGATAGCGTATGAGGTTCGCCAAAACGTTTAAGGTAGGCTGGGGAGGCGCACACAAAGTTTATTCGCTGGCTAATGCGTTTTGCCATTAGGGTCGAATCTGCCAATTTTCCAATTCTAATAGCAAGGTCGATACCCGCATCAATCAAATTAACTTGCCGGTTTGTCAGCTCCACATTGATATCCACACTGGGGTAATTTAGCATGAAGTCATTGACGATAGGCAGTATATACTTTTCCCCGTAAGCCACTGGCGCGGTTATTTTTAGTAACCCTTGAGGCGTACCTTTTAAGCTGCTTAGGGCTCGTTCTGCTTCATCTAAGCCGTCGAGCACCTGCCGACAATGACGGTAGTATAGGGAACCTTCTTCGGTTAGCGATACTTTTCGTGTCGTGCGATACAAGAGCTTGGTATCTAGCCTGCGCTCCAATGCGCCGACTTGGCGGCTAACTTGCGCAGTGGAGATCCCAAGCCGTTTAGCCGCAGCAGTAAAGCTATCTGTTTCTGCGACCGCAACGAATTCACATACTCCTTCCCAACTTTGCATTATTACTGTCTCGTAAAAATCATTTGCAGATTGACTAGATTATCATTCATATAGAAACAAATACAATAGGTGTCATCGTAAGGCCAGAAATACTCAGTCAATTGCCACACCGGTTGCTCACAAAGCGACTAAATTGTAGGTGGCGCATCTGCATCATCGAGGGAGTTAGAACCATGTCAGATAAATTTATTAAGTCAAAAGCCGCTATTGCTTGGGGCCCAGGTCAGCCGCTATCGGTAGAAGAGGTGGATGTAATGTTGCCTCGTGCCGGTGAAGTGTTGGTGAAGATTGTGGCAACAGGTGTTTGTCATACCGATGCATTTACCCTCTCAGGTGATGATCCCGAAGGCGTTTTTCCTGCTATTTTAGGTCATGAGGGTGGTGGTATCGTTGAGATGGTGGGTGAAGGTGTCACTAGCGTAAAAGTGGGGGATCACGTCATTCCGCTTTACACCCCAGAATGTGGTGAGTGTAAGTTCTGTAAATCGGGTAAGACTAACCTGTGTCAGAAAATCCGTGAAACTCAAGGTAAGGGACTAATGCCCGATGGCACCACACGTTTCTATAAAGATGGTGAGCCTATTTTCCATTACATGGGCTGCTCTACGTTCTCTGAATACACGGTTTTACCTGAGATCTCATTGGCAAAAGTGAACCCTGAAGCCCCGCTTGAGGAGGTGTGTTTGCTAGGTTGTGGTGTAACAACCGGCATGGGGGCTGTACTGAATACTGCCAAGGTTGAGCCGGGTGCGAGCGTGGCGATATTTGGTATTGGCGGTATTGGTCTGTCTGCCATCATTGGAGCCACCATGGCAGGTGCTACGCGCATTATTGCCGTTGATATTAATGACAGTAAGTTTGAACTGGCACGCCAACTTGGTGCCACAGATTGCATCAACCCAAAAGACTATGACAAAGCTATTCAAGAGGTGATTGTTGAGTTAACCGATGGTGGCGTTGATTACTCTTTTGAATGTATTGGTAATGTCGATGTTATGCGCAGCGCGTTAGAGTGTTGTCATAAAGGCTGGGGCGAGTCGGTTGTTATTGGTGTGGCCGGTGCAGGGCAAGAGATCTCAACGCGTCCATTCCAGTTAGTGACAGGCCGCGTGTGGCGTGGTAGTGCCTTTGGTGGCGTAAAAGGGCGCTCAGAGCTGCCTGAGATTGTTGAAAAATACTTGCGTGGCGATTTCAAGTTGAGCGATTTCATTACCCACACTATGCCGCTTGAAGAGATTAACAGCGCTTTTGATCTGATGCATGAAGGCAAGAGTATTCGCTCTGTGGTGCACTTTGATAAATAACCGTTAAGCGTTAATCCCGAGCGCGACCGGTGAAATGTTGGTCGCGCAAGGTTAGGGACAGAAAATGACGATAGAAAATATTAGTAGTACTAAGAGTTTTGCCGGGTGGCATAAACAATATCATCACCAGTCGGGTGTGCTTAATTGTCAGATGCGCTTTGCGATTTACTTGCCACCTCAGGCGAGTGAGCGCAAGGTGCCTGTGCTGTATTGGTTATCAGGCTTAACCTGCACCGATGAGAACTTTATGCAAAAAGCTGGGGCTATGCGCATTGCCGCAGAGCTTGGCATCGCCATTGTGGCGCCAGATACCAGTCCGCGCGGACAAGGTGTTGCCGATGACCCTTCTGAGAGTTATGACTTGGGCTTAGGCGCAGGTTTTTACCTGAATGCCACACAAGCACCATGGCGTGAGCATTATCAGATGTATGACTATGTTGTGCAGGAGTTACCTGAACTAATTGAACAACATTTTCCTGTCAGTAATGTCAGAGCCATTGCTGGGCATTCGATGGGCGGCCATGGCGCGTTAGTTGCTGGTTTACGTAACCCTGAGCGTTATCAGTCGATATCGGCATTTAGCCCGATAGTTAATCCGATAAACTGTCCATGGGGTCACAAAGCGTTTTTAAACTACTTAGGTAAAAACCGCGATAGTTGGATGCAGTACGATGCTTGTGAGTTGATGAAAGCGTCAAGCAGCGATATACCAGTGTTGGTGGATCAGGGAACAAGTGACAATTTTCTTGAAGAACAGCTTAAGCCCCATGCGTTAATCGAGGCGGCAGCGATAAATGAATACCCGTTAATCTTGCGTATGCAGGAGGGCTATGATCATAGCTACTACTTTATCGCGAGTTTTATTGAAGAGCATTTACGCTTTCATGCTAAGCACATGGGATAAGGGTTATCTGGTCATTAAAAAGCCGAACTTTAGTTCGGCTTTTTTGTATCGGGTACACGATAAACGATAGGTTTTAGCGGTTAAATTTCCACTCTGTCCATCTCAAGTTGTTGTAGTGCTATCACAGCTTGGGTGCGGTTGCGTACGCCAAGCTTTCTAAAAATTGCCGTAGCATGGGCCTTAATGGTGGCTTCAGAGACGCCTAAATCGTAGGCTATCTGTTTGTTTAGCAGCCCTTCGGCAAACATCTGCAACACTTTATATTGCTGAGGCGTTAGGTCGGCAAGTTTGGCTGCCATCTGATCGGTGGCGTCTTCATCTATCTGCTGCAGTTCCACATTGGCAGGTAACCAGATATCTCCGTATAACACGGCCGTGAGTGCATCGGCCAAGGTTTCCATAGATGATGATTTGGGAATAAACCCAGCACTGCCGTAATGCACCGCTCGACTGATTGTCATGGCATCTTCATGGGCTGAAATGACCACTACGGGTAACTCAGGAAAATGTGTGCGCAGATGAATGAGGGTCGAGTAGCCGTGAGACCCTGGCATCTGCAGATCCAATAACACTAGATCGTATGGGGCGTCAGTTTGCTCTAACAAGGTTTGCAGTGCGTCAGCACTATCTGCTTCAAACCAGTTGGTTTGCGCAAATGATCCACTTAATGCTTGCCGCAGGGCGTTTCTAAAAAGTGGATGATCATCGGCGATGATGATATTTAAATTTTCTAGCTTCATTGCTTTTTGATTATCTTTGTTGCACGTGAAGGTGAACACAATGTAACAGATAACAGGCTTAATATTCTACGGATTTTGATTGCGCTGAGGATAAATTTTAAAACAACATCTCAACCATTAGACTTAAGTCTAATGGTTGAGATGTTAAATGGGGAGTGGTTTTGCTAAGAGTCGGTCACCGCGTGATTAGCTGGATGCTAATGTGTTTAAGCACCCGTCCAGACTTTAGTCGGTTTACGCTCCTCATCGACGGCAACAAAGGTAAATACACCGCGAATAGCGTGTTCACGCAAGTCTTGATACATATCTTCGACAAAAATATTAACTTCGACTTTTAGTGAGGTGTTACCCACATGGATAACTTTGGCGATGATCTCTGCTAAGGTGCCCGCAGGAATCGCCTTATTAAAATCAATTCGGTCAGAACTTACTGTGACTAGAGGTTTGCGGCAAAATCGAGTGGCAGCAATAAACGCCGTTTCATCCATCCAAGCTAAGGCTTCACCGCCAAATAAGGTGTTGTGGTGGTTAGTGATTGAGGGAAATATCGCTTTAATAACGCGAGCTTCTGATTGCTCAATACGAGCGCTAACCGCGTCAGAAAATTGAGGCGGTGTTTGAGTTAGGGGCATACGGCAACCTATAGGTTATGCATTAAATACAGTTCAAGGTTTAGACACTAAACACTTGCTGGGTATACAAGGACAAAAGGCTTCGATTAAGAAGCCTTATATTGGGATCACTAAGATTAAGCGAGCTTATTGATACGATGACGAGAGGCTTTGGCGAGTTTGCGCAGCAAAGTTTCAGACTCGCTCCAGTTTAAGCATGCATCAGTGATGCTTTTTCCATAAACCAGTGGTTCGCCTGCTACCACTTTTTGATTACCCTCTTCGATGAAGCTCTCAGCCATGATACCGGCAATGGCTGTTGAGCCATTTTCCATTTGGCGAATAATCTCATCAGCGACAACCAGTTGTTGTTGGTGCTGCTTTTGACTGTTGCCGTGGCTAAAGTCAACCACCATACGGTGAGAAACACCTACAGCGGTAAGCTGATCTGCAGCGGCTTCAATGTCGGCTTCATGGTAATTGGGTTGCTTGCCACCACGTAAAATAATGTGGCCATAGGGGTTACCACTGGTGCGGTACACTGCCATGGCACCATCTTTATCTGGCGAGTAGAAGATATGTGGCTCTTTAGCGGCGCGTACAGCATCGATAGCAATATTGATATTACCGTCAGTACCGTTTTTAAAGCCTACAGGGCAAGACAGCGCTGACGCCATCTCTCGGTGAATTTGGCTTTCAGTGGTGCGTGCACCCACTGCACCCCAAGTGATCAAGTCGGCTATATACTGGCCGTTTACCATGTCTAAGAATTCAGTCGCAATAGGCAGCTTAAGCTCGGTGATCTGCTGCAGCAGATGACGTGCTAGACGCAGACCCTTGTTGGCGTTAAAGCTGCCATCAAGATCAGGGTCGGATATCAAGCCTTTCCAACCGACTGTGGTGCGTGGCTTCTCAAAGTAGACGCGCATCAAGATACATAAATCATCTTTGAGCTCGTTATGTAGCACAGCTAAACGTTGAGCGTAATCAATCGCGGCATCAGTATCATGGATAGAGCAGGGGCCAATGATCACTAGAAGGCGCTTATCGTCGCCCGTAAGAATTGCTTCAACTTCTCGTCGTTGTTGTACTAAGTAGTCGGCGGCGTCTTGAGTAAGCGGGTATTCAGATGCGAGTTTTGCAGGTGAAATGGCCTTACATAGTAATGTGGTGCGTAGTTCGTCTGTTTTAATGGTCATTCAGTATACCGAGCATGTGTCTTGGCATTTCGCCTTATTGCCTCGGATTATAACCAATAGTTTGATGCTGCACAGTGCCTAAAACATGAAAATTACCAGTATTTGTAGACAACTGTGCAGTTGGGCGAAGATTTTTAGCTAATTTGGCTACCAAATTTGATGCCAATTTAAAACATGTGACGAGCCAACCCGGTTTTGTCGAGGATCTTGGTAGCGATCTCTTCAACTGAGTGATTGGTCGTATTAACAAAGGGAATTCGTTCCCGTTTGTACATCATTTCGACCTCTTTGACCTCAATACGACATTGGCGCAATGACGAGTAGCGGCTGTTTTCCATGCGGCTTTGACGGATCTCATGCAAGCGGACTGGATCGATCGTTAGACCAAATAGTTTGTGTTTATTCTTTTTTAACGCCTCTGGCAGTTTTAAGTTGTCCATATCATCTTCGATAAAAGGATAGTTTGCGGCTTTTATCCCAAACTGCATTGACAGATAGAGGCTACTTGGGGTCTTACCACAGCGTGAAACGCCCAATAACACTAGGTCTGCCTTGTCTATATGTTTGAGTGTTTGGCCATCATCATTTTCCATAGCGAAATTAATCGCATCGATACGAGCCTCATAACTATGATTGCCTTTACCGTGGGTACGATGCACCACAGGCGAGGCTTTGACACCGAGTTGATCCTCTAATGGGGCGACGAAAGTGTTCAAAAAATCATAATCTATGCATTCGCTACTATAGATGATGTCTCTGATCTCCGCTTTTACAATAGAATGGAATACAAGTGGTCGTTCACCTGTTGTAATAAAACAATCATTTATTTGGGCCTTCACGGATTCAGCTTTCTTAACTGTCTCTACAAATGGAATGGTAAGCGCTTCAAATTCAACTGGAAATTGAGATAGAACGGCGTGACCAAAAACCTCTGCTGTGATCGCCGTCCCATCTGAGATATAAAAGACTTTACGTAACATTCTGACCTCTTGTAGTAATAAAATTACAAATAAAATTATACATTTACGCGTGTTGTTAGGGAGTGTAAAATGCCGCTGCCCTCGTGTGAAGGGCCACACTGAAATAAACTTGCGGAGATAGAACTGTGCAGCAATATGTACTCTGGTATCAAGAATTAGGCATGGGTGACGTCAACAAGGTCGGCGGTAAAAACGCTTCTCTTGGGGAGATGATCAGCAATCTAGCTAATGCAGGTGTTCAAGTGCCTGGTGGCTTTGCGACCACCTCTTTTGCGTTCAATGAATTTCTTGAACAAAGCGGACTTAACCAGAAGATATACGACATTCTAGACGCTCTAGATGTAGATGACGTGAATGCACTCGCTACAGCCGGTGCACAGATCAGACAGTGGGTTATCGATACCCCATTCCATAGTGAATTCGAGCAGGTTGTACGTGAGTCGTATGACAAGCTTTCTTCAGAAACTCAAGATGCATCTTTCGCCGTGCGTTCATCAGCAACCGCTGAAGATATGCCAGATGCTTCTTTTGCCGGTCAACAAGAAACATTCCTGAACGTGAAAGGTTATGATTCTGTACTGGTCGCAATTAAACACGTATTTGCATCGTTATTTAATGACCGAGCGATCTCATACCGTGTACACCAAGGCTATGACCATAAAGGCGTAGCACTTTCTGCAGGTGTACAGCGTATGGTTCGCTCAGATACCGCAGCATCGGGTGTAATGTTTACCATGGATACTGAGTCGGGTAACAACGATGTGGTATTTATTACATCATCATTTGGCCTAGGTGAAATGGTAGTGCAGGGTGCGGTTAACCCTGATGAGTTTTATGTACACAAGCCAAGTCTAACTGCTGGTCACATGTCAGTGGTTCGTCGTAACATCGGTAGCAAGCTGATTCAGATGGTTTACTCAGATGACTTAAGTCATGGTAAGCAAGTTAAGATTGAAGATGTTGCTGCTGAAAAGCGTCGCCAATTCTCCATCAATGATGAAGAAGTCATGGAGCTTGCTAAACAAGCGATGGTCATCGAAAAGCACTACGGTCGTCCAATGGATATCGAGTGGGCAAAAGATGGCAATGACGGCAAACTTTATATCGTTCAGGCTCGCCCTGAAACTGTCCGTTCTCGCGAAGATGTGCAACTCATTGAACGCTACCACCTTAAAACTAAAGGTGATGTGATTGGTGAAGGTCGCTCAATTGGTCATAAAATTGGTAACGGTACTGCTAAGGTACTGGCTTCTATTGAAGATATGGACCAAATCCAAGAAGGCGATGTACTGGTTACCGACATGACTGACCCAGATTGGGAGCCAATCATGAAGCGTGCTAGTGCGATTGTCACGAATCGTGGCGGCCGTACTTGTCATGCCGCGATTATCGCGCGTGAACTAGGTGTACCTGCAGTTGTGGGTTGTGGCGACATCACTGACAAGATTAAACATGGTCAAGAAGTCACGGTATCTTGTGCTGAAGGCGACACTGGTTTTATCTACGAAGGTATTCAAGATTTCGAAGTGATGTCATCACGTGTCGATTCAATGCCTGAATTGCCAATGAAAATCATGATGAACGTGGGTAACCCTGACCGAGCGTTTGACTTTGCTCGTCTGCCTAATGAAGGTGTTGGTCTGGCGCGTCTTGAATTCATCATCAACCGTATGATCGGTATTCATCCGAAAGCCTTGCTAGAGTTCAACGACCAAACTGCTGAGCTACAACAAGAGATCCACGAGATGATCGCAGGTTATGAATCGCCTGTTGAATACTACGTAGCGCGTCTGGTTGAAGGTATTGCGACTATCGCATCGGCTTTCCATCCGAAGAAAGTGATTGTACGTATGTCAGACTTTAAGTCTAACGAGTACGCTAACTTAGTCGGTGGTGACCGTTACGAGCCAGAAGAAGAGAACCCAATGTTGGGCTTCCGCGGTGCGAGCCGTTATATCTCTGAGTCGTTCCGTGACTGTTTTGCTCTTGAGTGTGAAGCGATTAAGCGTGTACGTGGTGAGATGGGTCTGACGAACGTTGAGATCATGATCCCATTCGTACGTACCCTTGAAGAAGCGGCGCAAGTGATTGAGCTACTTAAAGAGGAAGGCCTTGAGCGTGGTAAAGATGGCCTACGCGTCATCATGATGTGTGAACTACCGTCAAACGCCTTGCTTGCTGATCAGTTCCTTGAGTATTTCGATGGTTTCTCTATCGGTTCTAACGATTTAACTCAGTTGACCCTTGGTCTTGACCGTGACTCAGGCATCATCAGCCACCTGTTTGATGAGCGTAACCCAGCGGTGAAAGCCCTATTAGCGATGGCAATTAAGTCGGCTAAAGCGAAAGGTGCTTATGTTGGGATCTGTGGTCAAGGGCCTTCAGATCACGCTGACTTTGCAGCATGGCTAGTTGAACAAGGTATCGATACTGTATCACTAAACCCTGATACCGTTATCGACACTTGGTTATACCTAGGTGAAGCTCACGGATAATTATTCTTGAAATAGAATAAGCTAATTCGATAAAAGCCGCTTTTTAGCGGCTTTTTTTTGTTTATAATGGCTGCACTATTTTAATAACGATAAAGACAGAAACCACCATGCTACCTAAGTTATCTCATCAACAAACGCTTGAGCCTGTGTATTTTGATTTTCTCGACGCATTGGCCGAGAGTGGCTTTACGGGCGATATCGATAAACGCTATAGCGCGCGTCTTGCTCAGGCAACGGATAACTCTGTCTATCAATTTTTACCTCAAGCGGTACTCTATCCAAGAAATCAAACCGATATACGCATAGCACTCAAGCTGGCGGCCTCTGCTGAATTTGAAAAAGTGGTCTTCAGTGCGCGTGGTGGCGGCACGGGAACCAATGGCCAGTCATTGACTCATGGGTTGATCTTGGACTTGTCGCGATACATGAACCGCGTGCTTGAAGTGAATGCCGATGAGGGCTGGGTGAGGGTAGAAGCGGGCGTCATTAAAGATGCGCTCAATGATGCGCTGCGTCCACACGGTTTTTTCTTTAGCCCTGACTTGTCGACCTCAAACCGCGCAACCTTGGGGGGCATGATCAATACCGATGCATCTGGGGCAGGTTCACTGGTATATGGTAAAACCTCGGATCATGTATTGGCGCTTTCAAGCGTGCTTTATGATGGCAGTGTATTGGAAACCGGACCGTTGAACCATGAGGGGTTACAACTGCTCGAGCAAAATGCCTCGCCATCGCTGGGTCAGCGTTTGCAAAGGGATATTGCTAACTTGACGCTGCAACATCGTGATGAAGTTGCGGCGCGATTTCCTAAGCTTAACCGTTTTTTAACCGGTTACGATTTAAAAAATGTGTGGAATGAGTCATATGATGAGTTCAATCTTTCACGCATTTTGACGGGGTCAGAAGGGACCCTTGCGGTGATCACCGAAGCTAGGTTAGATATCACGCCGCTGCCAACAACGCGCATGATGGTGAATATTAAGTATGACTCGTTTCAATCGGCGTTGCGCCATGCTCCCGATCTGGTGAAAGCCAAAGCGACCGTGGTTGAAACGGTTGACTCAAAAGTGCTTAATCTCGCCAAGCAAGACATTATTTGGCATTCAGTTTCGTCATTGATAGAAGAGGTGCCAGGCAAGTCTATCGACGGTTTAAACATGGTCGAATTTGCGGGGGAGACTCAAGAGGTCGAAGATAAGGTCAAGCGCTTGTGTGAGCGGCTTGATACACAGATTGAAGCCCAAACTACGGGGTTGCTGGGTTATCAGATCACCGCCGATAAAGGCTCTATCAATACTATTTATGCCATGCGTAAAAAGGCGGTAGGCTTGCTGGGCGCTACCAAAGGCAGCCGCAAGCCAATAGCTTTTGCAGAAGATACAGCGGTACCACCAGAAAAACTGGCAGATTTTATCATGGAGTTTAGGGCCCTGCTCGATAGCCACAACTTACAATATGGCATGTTCGGTCACGTCGATGCCGGTGTGTTGCATGTACGTCCCGCATTAGACATGTGTGATCCCGCTGATGAGCGGTTGCTTAAAACGGTATCGGATCAAGTGGCGGCCTTAACCCTTAAATACGGCGGCTTAATGTGGGGCGAGCATGGTAAAGGCGTTCGCGGTGAATACGGCCCTGCCGTGTTTGGTGACACGTTGTTTGGTGTGCTCGAAGAGGTCAAGGGCCTGTTCGATCCGCTCAATAAACTTAATCCTGGTAAGTTAGTTGCACCCAAAGAGAGTGGCGCACTGTATTACAACGTAGACAGCGCTAAGCGTGGTGCTTTTGATCGACAAATTCCAGTTAATACTCGCGAAGCCTTTCCTGATGTGATGAACTGTAATGGCAATGGATTGTGTTTTAATTACAGCGTCTACTCGCCTATGTGTCCTTCGTTTAAAGTCACTGGAGATCGAGTGCAATCGCCTAAAGGGCGTGCAGGGTTAATGCGCGAGTGGTTGCGCTTATTAGAGTCAGAAGGCGTGGATGTTGAGGCGTTGGCAAAAGCTAAGCCATTAGGCTGGCTACAACGCACTCAAAACACGTTAAAGATGGACAGAGAGTATGATTACTCTCATGAGGTGATGGAGTCATTAAAAGGTTGTTTAGCCTGTAAGGCTTGCTCTTCTCAGTGTCCCGTTAAGGTCGATGTACCAAAGTTCAGAGCGCAGTTCTTTAATATTTATTATCAGCGTTACCTGCGTCCAGCGAAAGATTACCTTGTTGCGGGGATTGAGGACTCTTTGCCTTTGATGGCGATGATGCCAAAGATCACCAATGCCGTGTCGCAAAATCCGCTTAGCCAATGGGTCATTAAAAAGTCTTTAGGCTATGTTGATGCACCTGCTTTATCAGTACCAACACTGAAACAGAAACTTGAAAACCATTCTTGTCGTGGTTATGACCTCGCGGCACTTAATCAGATCCCAAGCGGTGAGCGGGATAAATATGTGCTGGTGGTTCAAGATCCATTTAATAGCTTCTATGAAGCTGAGACGGTTTATCACTTTATTAAACTGATAGAGAAACTGGGCTATAACCCTGTGCTGTTGCCGTTTAAACCCAATGGTAAACCAATACATATCAAAGGGTTTTTATCAAAATTTGCCAAGACCGCCCAGTCGAGTGCCGATTTTCTTAATCAGGTGTTTTCTCTTGGTATGCCAATGGTTGGTGTCGATCCTGCGATGGTGCTTTGCTATCGCGACGAGTACCAAGAGGTGCTGGGTGATCACCGAGGAGAGTTCAATGTGCTACTGGCCAATGAGTGGTTACTTAAGGTGGTTAATGAGCGACCAAAGAGTAAGGAGATAACACGTAACTTTACCTGGTTCAGCCATTGTACTGAGTCCACTGCAAAACCCAATACTGGTAATGAGTGGAAAGTTATCTTTGAAAACTTGGGCGCAACACTTAGTACGGTCAATCTTGGTTGTTGCGGTATGGCGGGTACCTATGGCCATGAGAGTGATAACCAGACACGTTCTAAAGCATTGTTTGATATGTCCTGGGATAGCGCCATAAAACAGCTTCCGAGGGAGCAAATCTTGGTATCGGGCTATTCATGTCGTAGCCAAGTGAAACGGTTTGGTGGCTTTAAACCTCAGCATCCAGTACAGGCGCTCTTAGCACTACTAAATGATGAATGATAACAATTCGGCTCAGCATCAGTTGCAAACACTGATGTCGAGCCAAAACTTATGTCATGAGCAAGCGCTGTTTGAGATTGATGCACAAGGCAACTGCTTCTATCAGCAAGGCCCACTGCCTGACAAGTTCAGTCGGCTATTTTACTCTATTTTACACGGTATCGATGGGCAGTTTTTATTGATCACGCCAGTTGAGCGGGTAAGGGTAGAGGTGGCGGCATTTCCATTACTGATTGTCGATTACAATGTGGCTCAAGACGGGCGACTGTGTTTGACAACATCTATTGGCACTGAGTTTATCGTCGAAAATCATCATGCCTTTGAGATCCAAGCGCAAGATATCTTCGTATCATTACCAAGAGGATTGTCGGCAAAGCTTGGCCGTGCTTGTTACTATCGATTTGTAGATGAGTACCTGCTCGATAGCGATTAGCGCGACTGTTGACAATATTTATCTTGATTTAAGGTTAGGTAAGTTGCTCTTTGATAAGACTAATGGATTTCGTTACCAAATTTGTTGCCATCTTACCTAGTTTCTTGATCATCAAGTGGTAATATTAAATGAAATCTATGGATTTTAGGTGGGAGGTGCTGATTGAAACATTATGAAAGTTTGGGGTACTTAGTGTCTCACCTCAATATCGAGCTTCAAAAAGCGTTGGATGAGCGACTTAAGCGCTATGAATTAGACATCAAGTTATGGCCTGTGCTGTTTGCCCTATGGCAAGAGGAGGGGATAACGCAAACTGAACTGTCTAAGCGTTGTGATGTGGCAAACTACACAATGACGCGACTCTTGGATCAATTACAGGTGCAGGGGTTAGTGACACGTCATCAAGAAGCAGACAATCGTCGTGCTTTTCAAATTTTCCTGACAGACAGCGGTAAAGCATTAGAGCAAGATTTAGTCCGTGAAGCTGAACGCGTCAATGAGCTGTTTTTAGCCAATTTAACCTCAGAAGAGTCTGTCGATTTTATTCGTTTATTGAACAAGGTGAATCGACTTAAGGCTGATGACACTCAATAGTCTCTATGACGATTGAGTAAATGCAAGAGCGTTATGTATGCCGCTTTAATTGTTTTTGTCCTGTAGAAATGACAGAGTAGACAGTCATTTTTGATTGTACTAAAAGGAATGTTTGAGATGATGAAATGCTTTGGTGTGGCGCTACTGGCAGTATCTTTGTGTGGTTGCTCAGTGAATATTAATAAACCTGCTAAGCAAAAGTCCAGCAGTGAAGTCGTGCAAGCTGACACTGGTTACAGCCAAGCGCTGACGTTGGCCAATGGTTACAGCTTAGTGGTGTCAGAAGGCGCTCTTGAGCCACGCTCTATAGGTAGTGTTACTGTGGCGCTCTATCGAGATTTAAGTGTGGGTGACTTTGTGTCTGCGGTCTCCTTTATGCGAGATGGCAGTGTATTGAAATCAAGTTTGGTTGAAAATGGTTCAGATAGACAAAAGATTACAGTCACCATGGCGACTGCTGGCAGCGGAAATTATCAAAATAGCCAAAGTGTTTGTGTGGTGAATCAAGCGTTGTCGCTTTGCTAATGATATGGATGCTTGTCTGCGAGCAGGGTTAAGCTATTCGACTTTGCTTGCTTTTGCTGTTTAGCTGATGTCGTCTAGCTTAAGAGCAGAAATCCTAAGCTCGAAATTGCGCAAAACATAACCGCACCTTGAAGTAACTGCCTGCTTTGCAATAAACTCTCTTTTCCTTGCTTGATGCTGGCGATTAAATGATTTCGCTTATAGATGCGGCAGATCATCTGGTCACTGCTTGGGTCAATAAGTAATTGAAATTTACATGGGTTTCCATCGTGTAGCTGAACTTGGTGTTCACTATTTTGACCGAAATTAAGTTTACTAGACACGCGTTTTCCGTTGACATAGACCTGCTCTAATCCACTCCAGTTGCTGGCCTGTAATTCGACCAAATCTTGGTTGAAATCATATTTGAAACTGACCATTAGCGTTCCTTGGCGATGATGTCGAGCCTCTAAGTTAAGCAGAGGAATATGACATTTACCAGTACGGTTTTATGAAAAAAATGTGTCCAAAGTTTATCCCTTTGGCAGCAATAGGAAATATGCCGTTATCATTTTTTTACCCTTTTTTGGCATTACTTATTCCTTGTGGATTCAAAATAAACAGGTTTAATTGGGAGATGAAAGACTTATATCAATCAGTATGAGCTCTGATTGTTTAGCGAGAGTTTAGCGGGTTTGAAGCAAGGTCCTTAATGGCTCCTCGGATCTAGCATCCTCGGTAATCACTCCATGCGTTACCCTACCTTCTAAATCCTAAATCCTAAATCCCTTTAGTGGTGCTTCGCCCTATTACCTATATCCATATAGTCGTGTTTTAAAGGTATTTAGCAACGAGTGAGAAGATGGCATCGGGTGGGCTAAAATTTACCTTTTAGACGTATTTAGGGCTATCTATTTCTGCGTTGAATAGGCTCACAAGGGAGTAACCTGTCTATCATCAGTCGTTGCCACAAACACACACTGAGTCGATCACATTCTTGTTCTGATTGGTATTAGGTTGACTCGTCTCATTTTAAGCTTGGCTATCGCGTTATTAGAGATGAAAAAAGCCACAGCAATGATCGCTGTGGCTTCTACTGTTTTGTCCCAGCGGCTAATAGCTTAGCGTGTTAGCCGTTAATAATTGCTCGTGCAAGTTCATCTGCAACATCTGCAGTGGTGCGGTTCTGCGCATCAGACATTTCAAAAACTTTGAGCAGTGTGTTGTAGATCTCTTCCACTTTTTTAGTCGATTTCTGCTCGTCGTAGTCTTTTTCAAATGACACATTGATAATGCCACCAGCGTTGATCACATAATCTGGCGCATACAGAATACCAAGTTCTTTAAGTTTCTCACCGTGACGGCTTTCAGCTAGTTGATTATTGGCACAGCCAGCAACGATTTTAGCCTTAAGCAGCGGGATGGTGGTGTCATTAATGGTGGCACCTAATGCACAAGGCGCATAAATATCGACATCTTGATGGTAGATATCTTGTGGCGCAACAACTGTGGCCCCAAACTCGGTAGCAACCTTGTCTAGTGAAGACTGGTGAATGTCAGTCACGATTAACTCAGCGCCCTCTTCATGGAGATGACGGCAGAGGTAGTATCCAACATGACCTACGCCTTGTATCGCGATTTTTAGCCCTTTTAGACTATCGATACCACGTTGATGCTTAACAGCTGCTTTAATACCTAGATACGTACCTAGTGCAGTAAATGGAGATGGATCGCCACTCTTGCCTTCAAGACCCGCCATGTAAGGTGTTTCTTGGTGCGCAATCATAATGTCACTGGTGGAAACGCCAACATCTTCTGCTGAATAATATTTGCCGCCAAGTGTATGAATACAACGACCGAATGCACGGAAAAGGGCTTCTCTATTTTCGACTTTAGGATCGGCGATAATCACAGACTTGCCACCGCCCATCGCCAAGCCAGCCAAGGCATTTTTATAGGTCATGCCACGAGATAGGCGCAATACATCCGTCAATGCTTCGTCATCTGATTCGTAATTCCACATTCTACACCCGCCAACGGCTGGGCCTAGGTTGGTATTGTGGATAGCAATGATAGCGCGCAAGCCGCTTTCTTTGTCATGACAAAATACGACCTGTTCATGATCGTCAAATGAGATATGGTTGAATACTGCCACTGAGTGTTCTCCGCTTGGGAATTAAAACGCCGAGCAGCAAAAAATGCCTGTTCGACGGCTTGTTATATTTATTGCAGAACGATAGCATTTAGCGATACTCTCACAAAGTAAAGATTTGGATTAATTGTGATCTGCGTGGCAATTTAGGTTTCCACCTTACGTTAACGTAAAGTCGGTGGTTGTTTTCGTCTGAAAACTACTATAGCCATAGTCTCGATAGCCAGTTCACAACATAACTATAAAAACAGGAAGCAGTATGACGGAACAAGCAGTCGATCAAACTCAACCTTTGAGTGAAGAACAAAGAGAAGCCCTGACTCAGCAGTGGATTAAAGAGCATTTTCAAAAAGCGAATCGCTTTCTGGCTGAGCAAGGTGTGATCCCAAGCAAGGTGATTGCTGAAGATAGCCGTTATCTTGCGCCACTGCTTGCGGTGTGGAAGATGGAGTCTAAGCAACCTAAAGCACAGACGTTTTGGGTGATGTCTGGCGATTTACCTTCTGATTATGTGGATGTGAAAGTTGCCGCTACAGCCCGTGACGCGATTCGTCACTTTTCGATGATGTGGCAATTGAAAGCGGAAAATTTGACGAATTCTGGTGCGATTAAAGATAAAACTCAAGCACAGTTTGCACAACTGTTAGTGTCTCGTGCTGAAAGCTTGTACCAGATCCACAATGACGAAAAACTGTGGAAAGAATCTTAAGTTATAGGTTCTGTTTTAAACAGGGATTGACAGGTTTTAGTTGTTAGAATGAAAATGGAAAGGCCGCCGTCTAGTCGTTAGATGGCGGCCTTTTTTATTGATTGATATAACTATGCCAGATAGGCGTAACCTTGATTGACTAGCCATAAAAAGTAGTCGGTTAACGTTTTATTGCTGCATAACGCCAATGCTTGTTGATGATCAAAGCTAAATTGATTTGCCAGTGTATCAAGCATCTCGTCAGTGAGGCCTTCAAGCGGGTATATCTCGCCGTTAATAAACAGACGTTGAACACTATCACCTTCAAGGCGAATGACTTTCAGGCCACCAATCCGTTGTAACAGCGCCCCTTCTTCGAAGGCTTCTAGCAGCTCATCTTGGCTGTATGGACCCTCTTGTTCACAGATATCTAATTCAAAGCGGTTTTGGCTTAATAGCTGTCCTAGCACCTGTTGATAGTGTTGAGGTTGGCTAAGTAACTCACTTAATAAGTTAACCATGCCCGATTGCTGCGCTTGAGTGAGCAAGCCTGCAGTGCTTGGCTCTGACAGAGAGGTAAAACGTTTCAGCCCAGTATTATTGTCGATTAAGTGATCGGCAATGCTGCTCATGAGTTCTTGCTGACTAGGCGCTCGAAAGCCAATGGAGTAACTTAGTGCAGTTTCGATGGTTTCACCACGATGAGGGAAGCCTGGCGGGATATAGAGCATATCGCCTGGCTCAAGAACCACATCGATCATTGGCTCAAAATCATCGATAAGTGCAGTATGTGTGTCTCCTCCACGCGGCGAATATTGCCCCAAAGGACCCACTTTCCAACGACGTTGGCCTTCACCTTGTAGTAGAAACACATCATAGTTGTCGATATGAGGGCCGACTCCGCCGCCAGGGGTGGCAAAAGAGACCATCAAATCATCAAAGCGCCAGTCTGGAATAAAGCGAAAAGCCTCAACTAATGGGGCGCTATCTGGAAACCAATGGTTAACAGCTTGCACTAGCAGTTGCCAGTTATTTTCACCAAATGGTGTGTAGTCTTCGATAGGGCCTTGAATGATCTCCCAGTTATTGCCTTTGGTTAAGATGATCCGTGAGCTGATCTCCTCTTCACATGCTAGACCGGCCAGCTCTTCGGCTGTAATAGGATCGCTAAAGTTAGGAAACGCATTTTTGATCACTACAGGTTGCTTTTGCCAGTAGTGTTCAAGGAAGTCTGCATGGTCGAGATTGAGTGTGTACATGGTGTTTTTGGCTCACAGTAATAAGAGTGCACTGAGGGTAGTAGAGTATAAAACAATAAAGGCGGTAAGCATGTGCTCACCGCCTTTATTAACAAACGCCCAAAGGGTTTACTTTAACTCGTCGACAAACGCTTCAGCGCGGCCGATGTAGTTAGCTGGGGTCATTTTTTTCAGTTCAGCTTTAACCGCTTCAGGTAGTTCTAGGTTATCAATAAACTGGGCTAGTTGCTCACCATCGATACGTTTACCACGCGTAAGCTCTTTGAGCTTCTCATATGGCTTTTCTATGCCGTAGCGACGCATAACCGTTTGTACTGGCTCTGCTAAGACTTCCCAATTTTGATCAAGCTCATTGCGAAGTTGAGTTTCGTTCACTTCCAGCTTGCTGATCCCTTTAAGAGTGGCTTGGTAGGCGATAAGTGCATGAGCCATACCGACACCTAAGTTACGCAGAACGGTAGAATCGGTAAGGTCACGTTGCCATCTTGACACTGGTAGTTTGGCGGCAAGGTGCTGCATTAATGCGTTAGCAATGCCGAGGTTACCTTCAGAGTTTTCAAAGTCGATTGGGTTCACTTTATGCGGCATGGTTGAAGAACCAATTTCGCCAGCAATGGTTTTTTGCTTAAAGTGGCCAAGAGCAATATAACCCCAGATATCACGGTCAAAATCGATAAGCACTGTATTAAAGCGCGCGACAGCATCAAATAACTCGGCAATATAGTCATGAGGCTCGATTTGGGTCGTGTAGGGATTCCAGTTTAGACCTAGGCTGGTGACAAAACGCTGTGATAGCGCATGCCAATCGACTTCAGGGTAGGCTGAAAGGTGTGCGTTGTAGTTACCGACGGCACCGTTAATTTTACCCATTACTTCAACAGCTTGGATTTGCTTAAGTTGACGCTCTAAACGCACGGCTACGTTAGCCATCTCTTTACCTAACGTAGAAGGAGAGGCTGGCTGACCATGGGTACGAGACATGAGAGGGACTGAGCGGTACTCAGTTGCTAGATTTTTAATGGCATCAACAATCTGCTGGCAATATGGCACTAATACTTGCTCGCGCGCTTCAGACAACATTAAACCATGAGATAGGTTATTAATATCTTCTGAGGTGCAGGCAAAGTGGACGAATTCGTCAATGGCAACAAGTTCTGCATTGCCAGCAATTTTCTCTTTGATAAAGTACTCAACCGCTTTAACGTCATGGTTGGTCGTGGCTTCGATGGCTTTAACGCGCAGTGCGTCTTGCTCACTAAAGTTATCTTTGATTTGATCGAGAAGGGCTAATGCTGCTTCGCTAAATGGTGGAACTTCTTCAATTTCTGGGCAGCTAGAAAGCAGCTTTAACCAGTTGATTTCGACTTGAACACGGTATTTGGTCAGGCCGTACTCGCTGAAAATCCCTCGTAATGAGGCGGTTTTACTACCATAACGACCGTCTACCGGAGAGATAGCAGTTAGTGCGGAAAGTTCCATTAGAAGCTCCTTTAATGAACTTGACTTATTATTTATAGGGTGAGGCTTTTATTAGCTATGTCGACTATTGTTTTTCTTGAGAAGACAAGGTGTCTACGCTTGCCTCCTAATTGGCGCCATAATACGGCACTGCGCATGGCAGCAAGTAATAGAGCGCGTATTTTTTGTTGTACTAGCGGTTGTTTAAGAAATTCAGGGTTACCTGCTATCTGTATTTTGGGGCCCAAATTACTAATGATATCGCTGTATATTCCAGCAAAATTACCGACAACCTGATCATCAGTAATGGCAAAGTGATGCAGCTGACGATGTACCTGATTGATGCGCTCGCTGAGCATACCCATAGAGTTTGAAGCTCTAGATAGTTTACGCTCTAGGGCTAAAATGCCGATTAAATAGCGAGTGATCTCAACATCTTTTTGCTTATCATCACCAAGTTGATTAATGATTAGCTGATAGCCCTGCTTCAGTGACACCTTATCGGCATAAACATCGCTAGTATTGTCTGGGTTAGTGACTAATATGGTATTTAAACAGGCGGCGAGGGCTTCGCCATCGGCTTGACCGTGACGGGCAACGCGCTGCACCTGCGAGATGGCTTGCAGGATACCCGCAAAAGCCATGGTTCTGTCGAAAATTGGCTCGCTCACGTTTTACTCTCTTATCAACGAATCGATAATACTGCCACCAAGGCAGACTTCACCATCATAAAAGACCGCTGATTGGCCAGGTGTAACCGCGGCAACAGGCTCATCGAAAATGACTTTTATTCTATCATCGCTTTCATAGGTCAATGTGCAGGCAACATCTTGCTGACGGTAGCGGGTTTTAACGGTGATTTTAGCGCCATCAGCTGGCCCTTTTCTGTCGACCCAGTGCAGTTGGTCGGCATAAAAGCCGATCGACATTAGGCGCGGGTGTTGACCACCTTGCCCGACAACTAAGACATTACGCTGTAAATCTTTGTCGACGACATACCAAGGATCGTCGTTACTGTTCTTCATGCCACCAATGCCCAGACCTTTGCGTTGGCCTAAGGTGTGGTACATCAGTCCTTGGTGTTCGCCAATGACTTCACCTTCTGCGGTTTCGATTTTACCCGGTTGGGCTGGCAGGAAGGTTTGCAGAAAATCGGTAAATTTGCGCTCACCGATAAAACAGATGCCGGTACTGTCTTTCTTGTCGTGAGTGATAAGCCCCATCTCTTTGGCGATGTCGCGAACTTCACTTTTTTGCAACTCGCCGACAGGAAACAGCGAACGAGCGACTTGCTCATGGCTGAGTGTGTAAAGAAAATAACTTTGGTCTTTATTGCTATCAACCCCACGCAGCATCTGGCTTTGACCCGATGCGTCGCTACGTCGTACATAGTGCCCCATAGCGATATAATCGGCATCTAAGATTTCGTCAGCGAACTCAAGAAACGCTTTAAATTTGATCTCTTTGTTGCACATGATATCGGGATTAGGAGTACGTCCAGCTTTATATTCAGCTAAAAAGTACTCAAAAACATTGTCCCAATATTCGGCTGCAAAGTTAACGGTATGCAGGGTGATCCCCAATTTGTCACAGACAGCCTGAGCATCTTTTAAATCGTCAGCGGCAGCACAATACTCATCGGTATCGTCCTCTTCCCAGTTTTTCATAAACAGGCCTTCCACTTGGTAGCCCTGTTTCATCAGCAAATATGCTGAAACAGATGAATCAACACCACCAGACATGCCGACGATGACTTTTTTTCCGTTTGGATTGGGTTCGATTAATGCCATAGATCCTAAAAACCGTTTAAAAATAATGTTGCTACGGCACCCTTAGTAAGTGACTAACACTTACATTAAATGGCTAATCTCCTCGACTCAATTGTCTTGGATTTTAGCGACCTAAATTGCCGTAATATGCGGGGGCGTATTCTATCATGCATTATGCGTTGGAGCTAACTACAGAAACTGACAATTAACAATTTCTGCAGAAAATTGTTTTCCAGATAAGTGGTCATCGATGCAATGCAGTACCAATGGACTCCGTAGCTGTAGCGCTAAGACTTTTATTTCTGCATAACTTAACCATAGGGCCTGGTTAATCGCCTTGTCTTGTGGTTTAGGTATGGGGCAACTTTCAAGCTCACAAAAATAGGTGAATCTCAAAAATGCCTGTTCGCTAGATGCCTGAAACTGATAGATGCCTAGCAGGCTCTGCGGTGTCAGTTCAATGCCGGTTTCTTCCAGTACTTCGCGTTGACATGCATCAATCAGCGATTCGTTTGGCTCTAAATGACCGGCGGGTTGATTGTATTGCAGTTGGTCATCAATCAACTCTTCGACCATTAAATATTTATCCTGTGATTTAATCACACAGGCTACAGTAACGTTGGGTTTATAACGTTCCATTTAATCCCCTTTAAATCGGTCAGCAATCATTTGCGCTGAGCTAAGGCTCAATGACGCGATATTCGCCGTTGGCGATATCGTCTAGGCTCCATTGACCTATTTTATAACGAATCAATCTTAATGTTGGGTAGCCTACATGAGCGGTCATGCGTCGTACTTGTCGGTTACGCCCCTCACAAATCTCTATGGCTAGCCAAGTAGTTGGGATGTTGGCACGCTCTCGGATAGGGGGGTGTCTTGGCCAAACCGCGGGGGCATTCATAACATTGACCTTCGCAGGTAGGGTAGGCCCATCTTTAAGTTTGATACCTTGGCGTAAGGCGTTAAGCGCCTCAAGTGTCGGCTCACCTTCAACTTGTACCCAATAGGTTTTAAAGGTCTTCTTTTTAGGCTCAGTAATCCGCGACTGAAGCTGACCGTCGTTAGTTAACAGCAGTAATCCTTCGCTGTCTCGGTCTAATCTTCCGGCGGCGTAAACCTCTTTAATAGGGATAAAATCTTTTAATGTTTGGCGCCCTTGTTCATCGGTAAATTGGCACAGCACATCAAATGGTTTGTTAAACAGAACGATCAGCGGCTTTTCTGCACGCGGCTTTTGTGGATTTCTGCCACCCTTATGCCGTAAGGCTTGGCTGGCGGAAGACTTGGGCTTCTGCCTAGCGATAGGAGAAGCATGAGTAGACTTGGCTCGATGGGATGAATTCACGAATAAAACTTCTGGCTTAGTGTATTCCAATCATGACATTGTACGTGGCATTCGCCCTTAGTGGAATTTGAATATTACTGCGAATGATTTATGATGTCGGCCATCAAATGTGATCGATAGCAAAACCTTTGTGGGTTTTGAGATGTAAAACGCAGGTGCCGCAATGCAGTAAATTGGCGGTAATGCCATAAGGCAAGCCCTGCTACAAAGCTTGATGGCTTATGCCATTAGCGACAAAACTATTATAACAATTAAAATAATCTTTCGATTTATTAACGCTTTATTTTACAATTACGTAGGACACAAAATGAACGACAATCCAACGATTATCTATACCGAAACGGATGAAGCTCCGGCCCTAGCAACGCTCTCTTTACTGCCAATTATCGAAAGTTTTACTGCGGCAGCAGGCGTGGGTGTTGAAACTCGCGATATCTCTTTATCTGGTCGTGTAATCGCTAATTTCCCTGACTACCTAACGCCAGAGCAACAGCTCTCTGATGCATTAAGTGAGTTAGGTGAATTAGCAACAACGCCTGAAGCTAACATCATTAAGCTACCTAATATCAGTGCCTCAATTCCACAGCTAAAAGCGTGTATTAAAGAGTTACAAGCTAAAGGCTACGCACTACCTAATTATCCTGATGAACCACAGAATGACACAGAGCGTGATGTACAAGCACGTTACGACAAGATCAAAGGTAGTGCGGTAAACCCTGTATTACGTGAAGGTAACTCAGATCGTCGTGCCCCGGGTTCAGTTAAAAATTATGCCAAGAAAAATCCCCATTCAATGGGCGCGTGGGCAAGTGACTCTAAGTCACACGTTGCGCACATGGATGCAGATGACTTTTATGGTAGCGAGCAGTCGGTAACGCTAGAGAAAGCGACCTCTGTCGATATCATACTCGAAACTAGCACTGGTGAAACGCAGAGACTTAAAACAGGTTTAGCGCTGCAAGCGGGCGAAGTGATTGATGCGTCAACCATGAGCCAAAAAGCGTTAGTGGCTTACATGGAAAAAGAGATCCAAGCAGCTAAAGCCGAAGATGTTCTGCTCTCTTTGCACCTTAAAGCCACTATGATGAAGGTCTCAGATCCAATCTTGTTTGGTCATGCCGTAAAAGTCTACTATAAAGACCTTTTCGCCAAGTATGGCGAGTTGTTTGCTGAATTAGGTGTGGATGTTAACAATGGTTTTGGTGATGTTTATGCCAAAATCGCAACACTTCCAGCAACAAAGCAAGCCGAAATTGAAGCGGACATTGCAACTATTTATGCTGAGCGTCCTGCATTAGCTATGGTTGACTCAGACCGCGGTATTACCAACTTACATGTACCAAGTGATGTGATCATTGATGCCTCTATGCCAGCTGCGATTCGCTCTTCTGGTCAGATGTGGGGACCTGATGGCAAGCTGAAAGATACCAAGGCGCTGATTCCAGATCGCTGCTATGCCGGCGTTTATCAAGAAACCATTCAGTTCTGCAAAGAGCACGGTGCGTTCAACCCAACAACAATGGGCAGCGTGCCTAACGTTGGTTTGATGGCGCAAAAAGCTGAAGAGTACGGTAGTCACGACAAGACTTTTGAAATCGCTACAGATGGTGTTGTTTCTGTTAAAGACAGCGATGGCAACGTTTTGCTATCTCATGCGGTTGCTGCAGGTGATATTTGGAGAATGTGTCAGGTTAAAGACGCACCCATTCGCGACTGGGTTAAACTGGCCGTTAATCGTTCACGCCTTTCATCAACACCAGCTGTGTTCTGGTTAGACGCTGCACGTGCACACGATGCGCAACTTATTACCAAAGTGAATCAGTACTTGCTTGAGCATGACACTGATGGACTTGAACTGCATATCATGTCTCCAGTTGAAGCAACGCGTTTCACATTAAAACGTACCAAAGAGGGGCTAGATACCATCTCTGTGACGGGTAACGTTTTGCGTGATTATCTCACCGATCTGTTTCCAATTTTAGAGTTGGGCACCAGTGCTAAAATGCTGTCTATTGTACCGCTAATGAATGGTGGTGGATTATTTGAAACTGGTGCGGGTGGTAGTGCGCCAAAGCATGTGCAACAAGTCGAGAAAGAGGGGCACCTTCGTTGGGATTCACTCGGTGAGTTTTTAGCATTAGGGGCTTCGTTAGAGCATCTAAGCCAAAACTACAATAACCCTAAAGCACAGGTGTTGGCTGATACGCTAGACCTTGCTATTGGTCAGTTCCTTGATGAGAACCGTTCTCCATCACGCCGTGTGGGTGAACTGGATAATCGTGGCAGCCATTTCTATCTTGCTATGTTCTGGGCACAAGCACTTGCAGCGCAAGACAGTGATGCAGCATTAAAAGGACACTTCGCTCCAGTAGCAAAAGCTTTGAGCGACAATGAAGTACAAATTGTTGCAGAGCTTAATGATGCACAAGGTGAAGCAGTCGATTTAGGTGGCTATTACCGTTTAGATGCAGCTAAAGCCGTTGCAGCAATGCGTCCAAGCGCGACGCTTAATGCAATATTTTGCTAATTAGCGCTAATGTTTAAAAAGGAGCCTAGTGCTCCTTTTTTGTTGCTAAAATTTGCTGGTAAAGTCGCTGTATGACGATAGGTAACTTATAGGTACTCAGAGCCGATGGCTAAAAGGCCTAATATCTGATTGGTATAGTGATTTTCGGTTCTGAATTTATTGGCGTTAGAACAATAAAAAAGGCAGGGATAACCCTGCCTTTTTTTAACTTTCACCAACTATTTTGTTGGCGAAATCGCTGACGCGTGCATACCTTTTGGCCCCTGTTCGACCTCGAATTGGACTGGTTGGCCTGCTTTTAGAGTTCGATAGCCTTCCATTTCGATGGTAGAATAGTGTGCGAAAACGTCTTCACCACCAGCTTCAGGGCAGATAAACCCGAATCCTTTGGCGTTGTTGAACCATTTAACAGTTCCGTTTGCCATACTTCCACTTCCTTCTGTTGTTTACTGACCAGTAAGATAGTAAAACTAATGATGCGGGGATAATTCACCGCTCGACAAACAGAATGAAACCAGTGAAAGCGTATGTCAAGAGTAATTTAACAAAGAGGCAACATTTGGCTAAAAAACTAAGAACAATTGGTTTTATTGGTCCGATGACTGTTATGTTTAGTTGTAGTGAAGATCAACATTTGGTAGAAGCCAAAACTAGAGGCTAATATTTAAAGATGGGTAAAGCAGGAAATATTGAACATATTGAAGAACGCGTTGAATCAGAAATTGCTCCGCCTTCAATGTATAAAGTGATTCTCAACAATGATGATTATACCCCGATGGATTTTGTTATTGAGGTATTACAACTCTTTTTTAAAAAGAATGAGCAAGAAGCAACAGACATCATGTTGGCAATACATCATCAAGGTAAGGGAATATGCGGTGTTTTTCCTTTTGGTATTGCCGAGACTAAGGTGGCTCAGGTAAATCAGTTTGCAAGACAAAACCAACATCCGTTACTGTGTTCATTAGAGAAAGCCTGAATCTCGAAGTTGTGTGATTAATTTAGGGGGTGCTTATGCTAAATAAAGATCTTGAGGTCACTTTGAATCTGGCATTTCAACAAGCCAGAGACGCGCGCCATGAGTACATGACTGTAGAGCATCTGCTACTGGCTTTGATTGATAATCCCGCTGCACAAGAGGCGCTGGTCGCCTGTGGAGCGAATCTTGATAAACTTAGGGAAGAGGTTGCTAATTTTATTGAGCAAACCACGCCTATCATTGCAGATCCTGAAGATGAGCGAGAAACTCAGCCCACGTTAGGTTTCCAACGCGTTCTGCAGCGCGCTGTATTCCATGTTCAGTCATCGGGGCGGAATGAAGTAACTGGTGCAAATGTGCTGGTGGCAATCTTCAGTGAACAAGAGTCTCAAGCGGTTTACTTGCTGAGAAATGGTGAGATAACACGTTTAGATGTGGTTAATTTTATCTCGCACGGTGTGGGCAGAGATGAGATTGATAATCCTCAAGAGCAGGAGCAAATTGAGGATCAGAGTGAAACTGAAGAGCGCAGCAAATTATCTCAGTTCACCGCTAATTTGAACGAAGAAGCGCGCAAGGGGAATATCGATCCGCTGATCGGTCGCAGCGATGAAATTGAACGTTCTATTCAAATCTTGTGTCGCCGTCGCAAGAATAACCCATTACTTGTCGGTGAAGCTGGTGTTGGTAAGACAGCGATAGCGGAAGGTTTAGCCTATCGCATCGTAAATGAAGAAGTACCTGAAGTGATGCTGGCCGCGACGGTCTATTCTTTAGACTTGGGTGCATTATTGGCTGGTACCAAATATCGTGGTGATTTCGAAAAACGTTTTAAGAGCTTATTGCGTGAACTTGCCCAAGATGAACATGCCATTTTATTTATCGATGAAATCCACACCATTATTGGTGCAGGGGCTGCATCGGGGGGGGTCATGGATGCCTCTAATCTCCTGAAGCCACTATTATCGAGTGGTAACTTACGCTGCATGGGTTCTACCACATTCCAAGAGTATCAAAGTATTTTTGAAAAGGATCGTGCGTTAGCTCGTCGTTTCCAAAAGGTCGATATCAATGAGCCATCGGTGGCTGAAACCACCAAGATTCTTCAAGGGCTCAAGTCCAAGTATGAAGAGCATCATGGAGTGCGGTATACCTTGGCAGCACTGAGCGTCGCGGCACGTTTATCGGATAAACATATTAATGATAGACACTTACCCGATAAAGCCATTGATGTTATTGATGAAGCGGGGGCACGCATGGCGATGCAACCTGCAAGTAAGCGTAAGAAAACTATCGGTCAGGGTGAAATAGAAGCCATTATCGCTAAAATGGCTCGCATTCCTGAGAAATCCGTATCTGCTACTGATAAAGATATGCTTAAGAATTTAGAGCGTAATCTGAAGATGGTCGTCTTTGGTCAAGATAAAGCCATTGAAGCCTTGAGCTCGGCGATACGGCTATCTCGTAGTGGATTGAGCGGTGAAGGTAAGCCAGTGGGGAGTTTCTTATTTGCCGGACCTACTGGTGTTGGTAAAACAGAAGTGACTAGTCAGCTTGCCGTGTGCTTAGGGCTTAATTTGGTGCGCTTTGATATGTCTGAATACATGGAAAGCCATACGGTGTCACGTTTGATTGGCGCACCGCCAGGTTATGTGGGTTACGATCAAGGTGGATTGTTAACTGATGCAGTGATTAAGAATCCTCATTGTGTCGTGCTCCTCGATGAAATTGAGAAAGCGCATCCCGATGTCTATAACTTGCTGTTGCAGGTGATGGATCACGGTACCTTGACCGATAACAATGGCCGCAAAGCTGATTTCAGGCATGTGACCTTGGTGATGACGACCAATGCTGGCGTGCAGGAAACCGTGCGGAAATCAATTGGCTTTAAACAACAAGATCATAGCCAAGATGCGTTGTCTGAAATTAACCGTGTCTTCTCACCAGAATTCAGAAATCGCCTGGATGAGATTATCTGGTTTAATCACTTAGATATGACTGTTATTGCTAAGGTCGTAGATAAGTTCTTGGTTGAGTTACAGGCACAGCTTGATGACAAAGCCGTTGTATTAGAAGTCAGTGACGAAGCTAGAACTTTATTAGCAGAAAAAGGCTATGACAAGGCGATGGGGGCACGACCAATGTCTAGAGTGGTCACTGAATTAATTAAGCGACCATTGGCAGATGAGATATTGTTTGGCCGATTAGAGAAAGGTGGGGTGGCTCATGTCGATATCGATGGCCAAGAGATTGTCATCAATATTGAACAACCTGAAAAAGTCACTTAACCGGTTTTAAGTTGATAAAAAAGGCTGCAATTGCAGCCTTTTTTTATGGCAAATCTCATCTGTTCTTATCTTAAGCCTTGGATGATTTCACTTCATCACGCAAGACTTTAAGGCACTAGGTTTAGCCAATAAAAAAAACCGGCAATGCCGGTTTTTTATAATATCGTTAGCTAACTTTAGCGTGAACGGAAGACGATGCGCCCTTTGCTCAAATCATAAGGGGTCAGCTGAACTGTGACCTTGTCACCCGTAAGAATACGGATGTAGTTTTTACGCATTTTGCCTGAGATATGGGCGATTACTACATGTCCATTCTCTAGCTCTACTCGAAACATTGTATTTGGCAAGGTCTCAAGAATAGTGCCTTGCATCTCAATGTTGTCTTCTTTCGCCATTAATCAGTTATCCTGTTAGCCTTCAAATATTAAATCGGGCGTATCATGCCGTAAATTACGCCCGCTGTAAAGGGGAGCTTAGTTTTCCTCTTAAATAATTCCATGTGGATCATCGCTTTTACAATACACTTAGTTGCCATCCTTTGCTGGTAAGGATCTCATTGGGCTGGTACGACTTTTTGTAATTCATTTTCCGTGAATCATCAATTTGATAGCCCAAATAGAGATAGTTTTTTCCCATCAGCTTAGCTAAACGACATTGCAGTAGAATCATTAACGACCCTAAAGAGCGTTTGTCTTCACTGGGGGCAAAAAAACTGTAGATGGCCGAGAGACTGTTAGGCAGTTGATCTGTTACTGCAACGCCTATAAGCCGTCCTTGTACACGTAACTCAATTAAAAGCGGCTGATGCCAACTGCATTGAATAAATTGCTCGTACTGCTCTTTGGATGCGGGATACATAGGGCCATCATAGTGTCGCTCATTGATGTACTGTTCATACAATTGATATTGCTCTGGAGTGCTCTGAGCAACAATGGCGAAGGAGATATCTCGGTTATTCTTCAAATTACGCTTTTGTCTACGTGATGGTTGGAACTGTTTAACCGGAACACGTATTGGCAAGCACGCCTGACACGCAGGGCAGTGAGGTTTATATATCATCTGCCCGCTACGACGAAATCCCAGTGCTAATAAGCGCTCGAATAGATCTACGTCTAGAGTTTCTTCCTGTAAAACTAGTAACTGTTCCTGTTGGTTTGCAAGATAACTACAAGGGAAGGCATTGGTCATCCCGACTTGGATAGTGTCTGAATTAGAGCTCAAGATAAACCTCAGTGGGATGCCAAGTATCGCTAGCGACTTCAATATCTCTAAAGCGCTTTAATAGATTAATGAAGTCTGATCGTTTGAGCGACTTAGCACCTAAAGATGCGAGGTGGGGATTCATTACCTGGGCATCAATTAATCGAAAATTATGGGCCAGTAGGTGTTGATGTAGCATTACCATGGCCGCTTTTGATGCATTGGTTTGCCGGTGAAACATAGATTCACCACAAAAAACTTGGCCAATAGCAATGCCATATAACCCACCAATAAGCCGGTTTTGATCCCAGACCTCTATTGAATGGGCTCTTTTCTGTCGGTGCAGTACCTTGTAAGCTTGCTGAATTTCGCTTGTTATCCAAGTGCCTTCCTGTCCGTCTCGAGTGGTTGCACAGTGCTCTATGACACGATCGAAGGCCTGGTTAACACTAAAACGCCAATTTACTTTTTTTAGATGACGTTTCAGACTCCTGCTTATGTTCATTGAGCCCGGCACGAATACCGCACGAGGGTCTGGTGACCACCAAAGGATGGGGTCATTTTCATTGAACCATGGAAAAATGCCATCATAATAGGCGCTGAGTAAGCGTTTAGGGTGAAGGTCACCACCGATAGCCAATAAACCATTTGGATCGGTCAGTGCAAATTCTGGCGATGGAAACTGAGCCAGCTCATGATTTAAATAGGACAGTGAGTTCACAATTGAGTAAAATTAGTAAATGGCCTCTTTATAAGTTAGCGGAAAATGCCCCATGTTGAAACCTAGATTGTCTTTCTTTAGCTATGTTCGCTTAGTTTTTATCAGTTTCTTCTTAGCGGGGAGTAGCAACGTGTCATCGGCACCCTATGAGCGTGATCAGGCGGTACCCGTCGAAAAGGTTGTATATGGTCATGTTGTGTCTGTGCGCAACATCACACAGCAGCAGTTGGTAGAGGACCGTAATCGGGGGTGGAAGACATTTGGTGGAGCCCTCGTGGGTGGGGTGATTGGTCATCAGTTTGGTGGTGGTACAGGCCAAGATGTCGCAACAGTGCTGGGGGCACTGCTTGGTGCTGGTGCTGCTAACCGCTACAGCAGTGATTACTATGAGCAGCTCCTCTTAGTCGAGATGATGATTAAGTTCGAAGATGGCGAACAAGTGATGGTTATCCAAGATCGCGATCCTGGGATGATATTTAATGTTGATGATGAGGTGAGGGTGGTTTACCTGCCAGGAAGAGTCAGGGTCGACATCGCTATGTAATAAAAAAGGCGCTTTAAGCGCCTTTTTTATTTGAACTGTCATGCTTATTTAAAAACCGCGAGGTAACTGATCTTTACCTGCTAGCTTAGCACGCCATAGTTCTTTGGGTGTCATACCATTGCCTGATGAGGCGGTTGTTGCCTCCTTCTTATCAGCCTTTGGCTTTGCAGCTTTTTTAGGTGCAGCTTTAGGTTGCTCTGATTTGGCTGTTGCTGCTGGGGCGTCGCCACCTAATTCAGCAAGCATAGTTTCTAGATCGCTAAAACGAAGCGACTTACCACCATCGATTTTATACCAGCTTCCTTTCTGCTCGATCGTCACGCTTTTGCCTTGTGCCTGACTCAGGGCAGACTCTAGCGCGTTGATCACCTCTTCTTTGGTCAACTTAGACATAGTATTAACCTATTTCTTTTAATGTGTAATTGAAGGTTTCGGCTAATTTTATAGGTTAAACTGTCAAAAAGTCCAATTTTCACAGAAATTCAACGTATTTCTATGAACTGGAACCCATATATGGCTAGACTAAACACGTATATTTACTGTTAATATTGATAAAAATATTCTCATTTAGCCCGTTAATTGCCAATTTATAAGTGATTGGGACTAGGTGAATTTGGTTAGGAGCACCAATGACACGTTCAGAATTAACCCAATATCTAACGCAATTTTTACATCTTTCAGATTACAAAGACTATGCGCCGAATGGCTTACAGGTTGAGGGATGCAACGAGATTGCCACCATAGTGACAGGGGTAACAGCATGCCAAGCGTTAATCGATCGTGCGGTAGCGCTGAATGCCGATGCGTTATTGGTACATCACGGCTTTTTTTGGAAAGGTGAAAGTGAAGTGATCACTGGCATGAAGCATCGGCGAATCAAGGCGCTCATTAATCATGATATCAATTTGTATGGTTATCATTTGCCGCTCGATGGGCACCCTATGCTGGGCAATAATGCTGAGCTTGCCAGAGAGTTGGCTATTATTGATGCAGAGTCTGTCGAGGGCGTTGCGCAAGGTTTAGTGTGGCAAGGGCGTTTGGATGTGCCAATGTCCGTCACGGCTTTTCAAACTAAATTAAATCATGTGCTTGGGCGTGAAGCGTTACATCTGGGTGACACTAATAAGCCGATTCAGCATTTAGCTTGGTGTAGCGGCGGTGCGCAGGATTATATCGATATTGCAGTGGATCTCGGTGTCGATGCCTTTATCAGCGGTGAAGTGTCAGAAAGAACCTTCCACAGTGCAGTCGAGCAAGATATTCACTATTTTGCTGCGGGGCATCATGCGACAGAGCGGTTTGGTATTAAGGCGTTGGGAGAGCATTTGGCGCAGAAATTTGAGCTAACCCATCACTTTGTGGATATTGATAATCCAGTTTAAGCGGTGCATGGCTCAATATGAAAACATGAACCAACATTAAGTGCTGTTTATCGCCTTACTGTGGTCACAATTACGCCGTGTGAATATAAGTTAGTAATAAAAAAGGCCGCTAAGCGGCCTTTTTATGGGTTGCAGTTAATTGATGTTACTTAACACGCATACCTGGCTGAGCGCCTTCATGGGGCTCTAGAATCCACAAATCTTTCTTTCCGGGGCCAGCGGCAAGCACCATCCCTTCAGATAGGCCAAAACGCATCTTGCGTGGCGCAAGGTTAGCAACCATAACAGTGAGCTTACCTTCTAGATCTTCAGGTGCATAGGCTGACTTAATGCCAGCAAAGACCTGTTTGGTTTCGCCACCTAAATCCAGCTGAAGTTTAAGGAGCTTGTTGGCTTCTGGTACATGCTCAGCTTTAGCAATTCTTGCAATACGTAGATCAAGCTTCGCGAAATCATCGAAACTTATCTCTTCGCTGATTGGGTCAAGATCCAGTTGGCTTTTTGGTGCTTCTGTGACTTGTAAGTTTTCGGTTGAAGCGTCGATAATTGCTTCAATACTCTTCATTTCAACACGTTGCATCAAGGCCTTGAAGGTGGCTATTTCATGTCCTGCGAGGTCGCGACCTAAGTCTTCCCAAGTCAACGATAGCTGCAAGAAGGTTTCCACATCTTTGGCAAGCTGAGGTAGTACAGGCTTAAGGTAGGTCATCAGGATACGGAACAGGTTAATTGCATTGCTGCATACCTGATGGGCTTCACCTTGCTTGTCGTCTTGCTTAATTAGTTGCCATGGTGCTGCATCGGCAACATAAGCGTTGGCCAGATCGGCTAAGGCCATGATTTCACGCATCGCCTTACCAAACTCTCGAGTCTCATAAAATTCGGCAATCGCCGCTTCTTTAGCCAAGAAGGTGTCAGTCAGAGATGTATCTTCAATTTTGGCTAGCTTGCCGTCAAAACGCTTACCGATGAAACCTGCCGTGCGTGAGGCTAAATTAACCAGTTTACCCACAAGATCTGAATTAACACGTTGAGCAAAATCTTCAAGGTTAAGGTCAAGGTCATCAATGCGGCTGCTAAGTTTAGCGGCATAGTAATAACGCAGGTACTCAGGGTTTAAATTATCTAAGTAGGTGCGAGCCTTAATAAAGGTACCTTTAGACTTAGACATTTTCGCACCATTAACGGTGACATAACCGTGGGCATACACGCTATTGGGTTTACGGAATCCCGCACCTTCTAGCATCGCTGGCCAGAATAGGCTGTGGAAGTAGACGATATCTTTACCGATGAAGTGATACACCTCTGCGGTAGAGTCTTTTGCCCAGAAATCGTCGAAATTGAGATCGTCACGTCGGTCACAAAGGTTTTTAAATGACCCCATGTAGCCGATAGGTGCGTCTAGCCATACATAGAAGAACTTACCGGGAGCATCGGGGATCTCAAACCCAAAATAGGGGGCATCACGTGTTATGTCCCACTGCTGCAAGCCCTGTTCAAACCACTCACCAAGTTTGTTGGCCATCTCTTGCTGCAATGAACCGGAACGGGTCCACGCTTTAAGCATCTCTTCAAAGGCCGGAAGGTCAAAGAAAAAGTGCTCAGTGTCTTTCATGACCGGTGTCGCGCCAGATACCGCTGACTTAGGGTCGATAAGCTCCGTAGGGCTGTAGGTTGCACCACAGCTATCGCAGTTATCACCATATTGGTCGACAGATTTACACTTAGGGCAGGTGCCTTTGACAAAACGATCGGGCAGGAACATCGACTTTTCTGGATCGAAAAGCTGAGAGATCGTCTTTGATTTTATGTAGCCACCGTCACGTAATTTTAGGTAAATTTCGCTAGCTAACACACGGTTTTCTTCGCTGTGTGTGCTGTGAAAGTTATCAAACTCAATGTTAAAGTCGGCGAAATCCTGTTGATGCTCTTTTTGCACCTGAGCAATCATCTCTTCTGGCTCAATACCAAGTTGCTGTGCCTTCAACATGATTGGAGTGCCGTGGGCATCATCGGCACAGATATAGTGACATTCGTGGCCACGAAGCTTTTGGAAGCGAGCCCAAATATCAGTTTGAATATACTCTAGCATGTGACCTAAATGGATCGGTCCATTTGCGTATGGAAGTGCGCTGGTCACGAGAATTTTACGTTGTGAAGTTGCCATCTTGTCTCAAAATCAGTAAGTGCCCAAAAAGAATGGCATAGATACTAACCGATCATAGTGAAAGTTTCATCAAAAGCTGCGTTAACTGGACTAAAACTACCCGAATATTATGAGATTTTCTGATACACTTAGCCAAATTATTTATAGGGGGTAGTCGTTTTGTCTTCAGCTTCTTCGCAATATCATCTCAGTGATGAACTTCTTCAGCCAGTTTTGGCTATTTTGGATGCGTATCAAGATCCATATTTATTACAAGGTTTAGTGACCGCGGGTTGTGTCACTAAGCTCGATATTGAAGGCAAGCGCCTGCAACTCGGTCTGTGTTATCCCTACCCCTGCCAGAGCCTTTATCGCGACACAGTTATGGCTATTACCAATAAGCTGGCCGTTCTTGATGCTATTGATGAAGTTGAGTGTGAAATTGATTTTCAGCCTGCGGTGATCTCCGCAGGTGCCGTCGACCCCCTCCCAAATGTAAAGCAAGTGATAGCGGTTGCCTCGGGCAAAGGTGGCGTGGGTAAATCGACCACCTCGGTTAACCTTGCGTTAGCCCTTGCCGCAGAAGGTGCCAAAGTGGGTATTTTAGATGCTGACATATACGGCCCATCGATGCCGATTATGTTGGGTGTCCCCGATTTCAATCCAGTGTCGCCAGATGGCAAAATGATGACCGCTGCGACGGCTCATGGTATTGCGGCTCAATCAATAGGATTTATGTTGGGTGGCGATGAAGCGGCCGTATGGCGTGGCCCGATGGCAGCTGGGGCATTGGCTCAGCTGCTTAATGAAACCCTTTGGCCTGAACTCGATTACTTGGTGATTGATATGCCACCAGGAACCGGTGATATTCAGTTAACCTTGTCGCAAAAAGTGCCAGTCAGTGGCGCAGTGATTGTGACCACGCCTCAAGATATCGCATTGGCCGATGCGAAAAAAGGGGTAAGCATGTTCCAGAAAGTTAATATTCCGGTACTGGGAATTGTTGAGAACATGAGCTTCCATCTTTGCAGTGAATGCGGTCATAAAGAACATCTTTTTGGTGAAGATGGCGGCGTAAAAATGGCACAACGATATGGCGTACCGCTGCTTGGTCAGTTGCCGTTAAAGCTAAATATTCGTGAGGATGTAGATAAAGGTATTCCAACAGTCGTTGCCGACAGTGAAGGCGATGTGGCCAATATCTATAAAGAGATCGCTAGACGGGTTGGTGCGCAGCTAGCACTGACTCAGACACAGAGTGTCGTTTCAATTTCAATTTCAGATGATGAGTAAGGTTTAATCGATGAATTCACAATGTGTCATTATTGCCATTGCTGGTGCGTCAGCGTCAGGTAAAAGCTTAATAGCGAAAACTATTTTTGAAGAACTGTGTCGTGATTTAGGAACAGATCAAATTGGCGTTATCGCTGAAGATGCTTACTACAAGGATCAGAGCCATCTTTCGATGGATGAACGTGTACTGACGAATTACGATCACCCTAAAGCACTTGATCACCTTTTATTGAGCCAGCACCTTGAAGCGCTTAAAAATGGTGAGGCGGTCGATATTCCACAATACAGTTATACCGAGCACACCCGTATGGCTGAAACTGTCACAATGACACCGAAGAAAGTGATCATCCTAGAAGGGATTTTGTTGCTGACAGATCCGGTACTGAGAGAGAAGATGGATGCAAGCGTATTTATGGATACGCCATTGGATATCTGCTTTATGCGCCGATTGACGCGAGATGTTGCAGAGCGAGGTAGAACCATGGAGTCAGTGATGCAACAGTATACGCAAACGGTACGACCTATGTTTCTGCAATTTATTGATCCATCGAAGCAATATGCCGATATTATCGTTCCTCGCGGCGGTAAAAATCGTATTGCTACCGATATCCTCAAGGCCAGAATTCAACACCTGTTAGCAAAATAATAGGGCTGGGAGTTCAAAAGGGATGCGTTTGACTGAAGTTGAGGTGAAATCCAGTGTACATGGCACAATGGTTATAGAGCCGTGTTTTGATGCTGATGCCATTAACTGTGTCGGTGTAGATATCATATCAGGCGAACAATTCCCCGTATCTCAATACAATACCGTTTCTTCAGTCGATTTCAGTGGTCTGATTGAAGCGGTACATATGGCACTTGAGTATGTGATGAGTGATAAAATGGTTATCTCTGAACGCGATGCGTTATGTTGGTGTCCCGCTGAGGTGGCGTTAACTATACCCAATGCAAACGCCATCTTGTCACCTGATACCACATGTTTTGCTAGGACAAGTCATGTCTGATATGTGGATTAATGGCATTCGCCAGAATCTTATCAGTGGCAGTGATAGAGGCCTTGCTTATGGCGATGGGCTTTTTGCGACAATGCGTTGCGGCGAAACGGGGATCAAATTTCGGCAATTGCACCTTGAGCGTTTGTCCCAAAGTGCACAACGCCTTGGTTTTGTGTGGCAAGCATCGCCAGCACTGCTATTGCAACTTGATGAGATAAGCTCGCACAGTTTTGTCCAGTTTGGTCAAGACTTCTGCATCAAATTGCTGATATCACGCGGTTCAGGTGGGCGGGGATATCAAGCGCCACAGCAGCCAGATATCAGTGAAATCGTATCGGTCCACGCAATTCCCGCGCACTACAGCACTTTGCAACAGCAAGGTGTTGCACTGCAAACGAGTCCGATAAGGCTGGCCAAGCAACCTCGTTTAGCGGGCATGAAACACCTAAATCGTTTAGAACAGGTGTTAATAAAATCTCAAATGTTGGCCGCAGGCTTTGATGATTGGTTGGTACTCGACAGTGATGAAAAGGTCATAGAGTCCTCGATGGCTAATCTATTTTGCATCAAAGATGAACAAGTCGTTACCCCTGCGTTATCGGCGTCAGGTGTTGCTGGAGTGATGCGTGAGCAGCTTATCTATTGGTTGAACGACGCTGGTTACTGTGTGCAGATGCGAACTGTCGATGTCGCAGAACTTGAACAGTTTGATCATCTATTTATTAGTAATAGCCTGTTTGGCGTGATAAGCGTTAATCAGGTTAATCAGTTTCATTTTACGTCGAGTCCGATAGTGAGTCGAGCAAGGGAAGCGTTGTCATTATCACTATGAGAAAATTATTAATAGGGGCTTCGGCCTCACTGTTTACGTTATTAACGATTGCAGCTATCGGCTTGTATTGGGGCTATCAAAGTGTCGTGAGTTTCAGTCAGGCACCACTCAATATTGATGCCGAGCAAGAACTGGAGATTAAACGTGGTAGCTCATTCCATCAGGTTTCCGCCACACTAGTTGAACGTGGTGCGATCAACGATTTGTGGAAATTAAAGTTACTGGTTAAGTTACGTCCAGAACTGAGCCACATTCGCAGTGGCCTATATCAGATAGAGACCACCGATACGGTGTCGAGTTTACTTGATAAGTTAACCCAAGGTCGAGTGATGGTCTTTAATGCTACGCTGATTGAAGGTAAGACGATTAAAGAGTGGCAGGCCGAGCTAAAGCAGCTACCAAGAATAAACTGGCAAGATGATGTTTTTAACATAGTACTTAAAGCGAATGGCGACGACTCAGGACTGCCAGAAGGAAAATTCTTCCCAGATACTTATCACTACTCAGCGGGCGATGAACTGAGCGTGATTGTTGAGCAAAGCTATCAAAAAATGCAGCAGCAATTAAAGGTAGCATGGGAAGGGCGAGATAAAGATATCCCACTAGCGTCACCCTATGAGTTATTGATCATGGCGTCAATTATCGAAAAGGAGACGGGTAAGGCGAGCGAGCGCCCGTGGATATCGGCAGTATTTACTAATCGATTGCGTAAAGGGATGCGATTGCAGACAGATCCGACTGTTATTTACGGCATGGGCGACCGGTTTGACGGTAATATTCGTCGAAAAGATCTGCGTGAAATGACCCCTTTTAATACCTACCGCATCAATGGCTTGACTCCAACACCGATAGCCGCACCCAGTGGGGCATCATTGCTGGCCGCCGCGCATCCTGCCGACGTGGATTACCTTTATTTCGTATCAAAAAATGACGGCAGTCATATATTTTCTAAATCACTGGCTGAGCACAATCGCGCAGTCAACCAGTATCAGAGAAATCGATGAATAGACCTAATAACGCTAAATTTGTCGTCATTGAAGGGTTAGAGGGCGCAGGAAAATCCAGCGCTATCGCTTTAGTGAGAGACTTCATAGAAAAACATACCGCGCAAGCACCAGTATGTACGCGTGAGCCTGGTGGCACCCCACTGGCAGAGAAAATGCGTGATTTGGTGAAGATTGCCGACGACACAGACCCTTTATGTGACGAGTCTGAATGCTTACTGATTTATGCTGCACGTGCTCAATTAGTCGCCAACGTGATCAAGCCAGCCTTGAATCAAGGTCAATGGGTATTAGGGGATCGTCATAATCTATCTTCGCTCGCTTATCAAGGTGGTGGACGGGGGTTAATGTCATTGGTTGAGGCGGTCAGTGATGCAACACTAAAGGGGTTTAAACCTGACTTAACCATCTATTTGGATATCGAACCAGGCTTAGGCCTACAACGCGCTGCAGATCGTGGTGCACTTGACCGTATTGAGCAGCAGGCGCTTAGCTTTTTTGAGCGAGCTCGTACGACCTATTTAGCGCTTGCTGAAAGCGATGACACCATTGCGGTGATCGATGCAAGTCAAAGCATGGCGGACGTGCACAAAGATATCATCTCTTTGTTGCAAGCCCAGCGGTGGTAGGATGAGCGACATTCCTTGGTTGTCACCCGTTATCGATCAGTTTACGCAACAGGTTATGGCGGGGGCGAATGGTCATGCTTATTTAATCGGCATGCATCAAGGTTATGGCGCATGGTCGCTAACACTTGCACTGGCAAAAATAGCCTTATGTCTATCACCAACGCCTGACGGCGCATGTGGTCATTGTAAGGCATGCTTGTTGGTGGCCGCAGATAGCCACCCAGATCTTTACAGTGTTGAGGCCGATGGTAACCAGATTAAAGTCGATCAAATCCGAACACTGTGCAGCAGTTTGACCTCGACAGCACAACAGGGTGGCCGACGCGTAGCTATCATCAAAAGCAGCGAAAAGCTAAATACTGCAGCGGCAAATGCACTGCTTAAAACACTCGAAGAACCCGGCCGTGACACACTGATTTTTTTGCAAACGGACACACCCAGCAGGCTAATGGCAACAATTAGCAGCCGCTGTCAGCGGTTACATTTTCAATTGCCTTCGCCTGATACGCTTAGGCATTGGATCGCTGCACAAATAACGTGTGATCACGACGTAACTTGGTGTTTACCCGCGATGGGTGGACCCATTGAGTTACTTAGTGCTTTGCAGAGCGAACGTTACCAGCAGCTGCTTATGTATCGAAAAGGTTGGATACAAAGTTTGTCGTCTGGGCACCTGTGTGCTAGTTTAACTAATATAGATGAAAAGCAAGTTTCTGATGCGCTTAAGGTTTTATATCTGGTTTTACGATATAAATTGGTTAAACAGAAAAATGCTGATGCCCTAGTTAACGTGAAGTTAGTGACATTTGCAGGCCAAGTGATGGAGACCTATCATCGTCTTAACACTATGCCAAACGTGAATGTGATGGCGGTTTTTCAAGCGTTTATATTAGAGTATGAGTCGCTAACAACAAGATAAATTAATATGGTCGATCTCGTGATTAATTTTGATACCTTACATCAGCTTTATCGAGCCTACATGCCGTTTATTCAGCCTGCGGGCTTGTTTGTGGCGACGACTGAAAGTCACTATTTAGGCCAAGAGATTTCAATTGCCTATCAGCTACCGGGCTCAACAGTACGCCATGAGTTTCAAGGCGTGGTTGTGTGGATTAACCCGCTGGGCGCATCTGGTGGACGACCTGCTGGTATTGGGGTTAAGATCATCACTGACGCTCCCACCCATAAGCATCACATTGAGAACCTCCTTTCAAGAGAGCTTTCCTCTAGCGATTTGACCTGCACTATGTAGCTCTGTATTCTTTGCCTCCTTTTTACCGTTAACTTGGATACTCGCAGTGCTCATCGATTCACATTGCCACCTCGATAGGCTAAAAGCCGCGCCCGATCAACTCAGTTTACGTCAGCTCATTGAACAAGCTAAATCTCGCGGCGTCGATTACTTTTTATGTGTCAATGTTCGTCAGCAAGGGTTTCGCGCCATGCAGGCGAAAATGGCCGAGTTCGAGCAGATTTTTTTATCGGCAGGTGTTCATCCGTTGGATGTCCAAGATGGCTTAGATACCACGAAAATTCACGACTACCTTAACGATCCCAAAGTGGTCGCAATTGGTGAGACTGGGCTTGATTACTTCTATGCTAACGAAACTAAAGCACTGCAACAGCAATGTTTTGAGCAACAGATCGCCTTAGCCGTAGAGGTAAATAAGCCGCTTATTGTGCATACTCGTGATGCAAGAGAAGATACCATCGCTTTTTTAAAACAAGGGCATGCTGATAAAGTAGGCGGTGTACTGCACTGTTTTACTGAAAACTGGGAGATGGCCAAAGCCGCCATTGATCTCGGTTTCTATATTTCGGTTTCTGGTATCGTGACGTTTAAAAATGCCGGTGATTTACGCACCGTTATCCGCAAGGTGCCAAAAGATAGGTTGTTAGTTGAAACCGATGCGCCTTATTTGGCGCCCGTTCCCCATCGTGGGCAAGAGAATCAACCTGCATATGTTCGCGATGTGGCTGAATTTGTTGCGCAGCTACGTGGTGAGTCTTATGAAGAGCTAGCCGATTACACGTCTAGTAACTTTTTTAGTCTGTTTAAAGATGCGGCGAAGTTAGTCGGTCGATAAATACAGGCAAGAAAAGACACGCAAAAAAAGACCCAAAACTATTCCAATTGTTCTGGGTCTAGGGGAATGGCTCTTTTCAGAGCCGTGCGCTACTGTTTGAGATGTTACCTCGAATGACTCTCAGAACTTTAGTGTAGTCAAGGCAGGCAGTAGCGCATGAACTGTTTGGATTTTAATTACTTTCATTTGTAACAAGATGTTTCATTTGTTGGCGTCGTGTCTCTGCTGGCAAATTTACACGATGTTTGGCATCGAAGAACTTATCTTATCTTTAACGAGATCTCTGGGTAAGCTGTTTTTCAGCTTATTGCCCAAGTGTTTCACCACGCCTATTGGGACGTTGTGATAACAGACAATGGTTTCACCTTGCGGCGTAACTTTTTCGTCTAACATGATGTCTCGTCCCATCAGAAACTGTGTTGCTTGTTTTTCTGTTAATGGATAACCCAAATCAGCTCGTCCAAGTGCGACAATGGCTTCGTGGCGTACTTTAAATCCTTTTTTAATAGCATCAGCCAGCTTTAAACCAATCCGTTGAAAACGCATTTTGCCGATAAGTGATTCAACATTATATGGAAACAACCAATATTCATCGTCGCGACTCATGATGAGTCCCATACCATCGAGTTCAATATTAAAACTCTGTTTAAAGTATGCATGAATGGCGGCTAACTGCTTGGTGCTAGTCTGGTTAAATGGAAAATTTTTCTGTGGCTTAGGGGCAGGTTTGGCACGCTCGATATCCATCGTTTTTCGAATTTTGGCGATAAAGAAACCTTCACTGTCATAGATTTGTGGCCAAACATGTAAAAAGCCTTCTGAAGTCAATGCTTTATTTGCACCCGGAAACAAATCGGCTAATGATTCAAACTCAACAGCATCACCGTAGCGTTGTTTGAGATAGTTACAAACAGCTTGATTTTCGGTGGTGTTAAGTGTGCAGGTTGAGTAAACCAAGCTGCCACCCGTTTTGAGTGCTAAAAAGGCTGAGTCAATTAGATCACGTTGAGTGGCTGCAATCGCTTCAATTTCAGCATAGTCCCAATGTTTTAACGCATCAGGGTCTTTGCGTATAGTGCCTTCACCGCTACAAGGGGCATCTAGCAGCACGGCGTCAAAGGTATCATACAAGTACTCACCGAATACGCGGGCATCAAAATGGGTGAGGGCACAGTTTTTACTGCCCATTCGCAATACGTTGGCATGCAGCACTTTTACCCGGCTGGATGAGTATTCATTAGCAACTAACAGGCCGTTGTTGGTCATCATTGCCGAGAGTTGAGTCGTCTTTGAACCTGGTGCTGAAGCCATGTCTAGCACTGTTAACTGACTCGCATCGTCAATGGTTTTTGGAAATAACGCGTGGGGAGGCAGCATTGAGCTCGCCTCTTGGATATAAAACAGCCCTTGAATGTGCTCAATGGTATTGCCTAACTGGATTTGACTATCCGTTGTGATCCAAAATCCATCGTCGCTCCAAGGGATGGGTTCAAATTGCCACCCTTTGGCGGTCATCAGCGCAGTAAAATCTGCTGAGGATATTTTAAGGGTATTGACCCTTATAGAGGGTCGAAGTGGCAATGCACTGAATGCGATAAAATCTTCCATCGTAAGATGAGGTGGAAGATCTTTAGCGATACTGTCGATAAAATTTTGATTTAATTGGACCATAAGAATGAAAAACAAGATATTGTTATGGTGCAGTATATCACAATCGGTGATCGGCCTTTGATTAAAGGTTAAGTGAAGGAGTTTGCGTGTTAAATCGGATATGGGTGGCATTTTTTGTCACTGCATTAGCGGCCATTATGGTGCAGCTTTTCATGGGACATTGGTCTGTTTTAGCTGATGCTGTCAATGCACTATTTTCCAGCGCTAAGCTTGCCGCAGAGATTGCACTGGGTTTAATCGGGGTGTTGGCGTTGTGGATGGGCCTTATGCGAGTGGGTGAGAAAGCTGGGGTCGTCAGTGTATTTGCTAGGCTGTTTGAACCCTTGCTCAGCAGGCTAATGCCTGAAGTTCCTCGAGGCCACCGAGCTTACGGTAGTGTTACCATGAACCTTACTGCAAATGTACTGGGGCTCGACAATGCTGCTACACCATTAGGACTCAAGGCTATGCAAGATCTGCAGCAGCTTAACCCTAATAAGTCTGTTGCCACTAATGCACAAATTCTATTTTTAGTCCTCAATACGTCCTCAGTAACCTTAGTGCCCGTGACCGTTTTTTTGTACCGGGCACAGCAGGGCGCGGCGGCACCAGCAGATATCTTTCTGCCAATTTTGTTAGCGACAACCGCTTCTACATTAGTTGGCATACTTGTGGTCGCCTTGTTTCAGCGCATCTCGCTACTTAATAGCGTCATACTTGCATACGGTGGTCTATTTTTTGCGGGGATTTCTGCTTTAGTTTTTTATTTAGGCACACTATCGGTAGCCGCGATTGGTGAGCTATCTACGGCGCTCGGCAACGGCATACTCTTGTTGTTGGTATTTAGTTTTATTCTTGTGGCTGGGCTTCGTAAGGTCGCTGTTTACGATGAGTTTGTGGCAGGAGCCAAAGAGGGATTTGAACAAGCAATTAAGTTGATCCCCTATCTATTGGCCATGTTATTAGCCATTGCGCTCTTACGTGCCTCTGGTGCGTTAGATTATCTGTTGAGTGTTATCGCTGCACTAGTTCAGTTACTTGGTGGTGACACGCGTTTTATTGACGCTCTGCCGACAGCCATTATGAAACCTTTTAGCGGCTCTGGCGCACGAGCGATGATGTTAGAGACTATGCAGCATCATGGTGTTGACTCCTTTGCTGGTCGCTTGGCTGCAATTGTTCAAGGCAGTACCGAAACTACATTCTATGTATTAGCTGTCTATTTTGGAGCCGTAGGTATACGAAACGGACGTCATGCCCTTGCGTGTGGACTAACTGCTGATATTGCGGGGATTTGTGCCGCTATCTTTGTTTGCTATCAATTCTATGGCTAAAAATCTATTAGCATGAATTGTTGCCTAATGTCGGGGGCGAGTGATATGAGAGGGGATGATTGAGCTCTGTTGAGTGATGGAGAGTGCTACAGTCGATGGTTAAGTCATGGCGAGTGTGCCATAGCGTTTTATGGCACACCCAGGTTAATCATTAACAGACGTTAGAATTGATAGCTCACTGATAACATTGGGCCAATAAAGCTGTAGTAGAGATTATAATCGGCGATTTTTGTATCGATGCGATCAGCATTATGATGAAAATCTACATCAACTTTGTAGTAGTTAAAGGCGGCTGTCATATGCCAGTTTTCAGTTATCTCCGCCTCTACCCCCGCTCTTATATCGACAAGGCTGCCTTTAACGTCATCAAGCTCAATGTAAAAGTACTGTGCATGAGCATTAAAGACAAAACCAGGTACAAACTCATAGTTACCAAACAAGCCGATATCAGGTAGCGGTGCAGTGACCTCTTCTTCGACAAATTTAGGGGTTGAAGTTGAACCACATTGCTCAATATTCTCCCCTTCGATACATACACCTATGTCACCGTCAAAAGCGGTTTTGATGAACATGGTATGCAAGCCAATGCTCACGCCTAAGTCGTAATTGTTGCCCTGATAGAAGCGATAGTTGTATCCCAGGCGAGCGATATCGATATTTAAGGTAGTGTCTAAACGCGCTCCAGCTTGAATGTCATAAACTTTGTCATTGAGAGATACTTGAAAAGGGACGGTGAGCTTTTTTACTTCGGCACTACGATGTAACTGCTTCCAGTCTAGATAAACAGAGTGCTTGCTATTGAAGTGGTGAATAACCTCAAAGAAAGGTAAAAACTGTGACTCTTCTAATTTCAAATCTTTTTCAAAATCGATTTTGAAGTCTTCACCTCGTAATGGATCTGTAACATCCATGCTGGAATTTGAGTTGGAGTAGAAGCCACCAACGCGAATAATCGTTTTACTGGTGTCGGTGGTGTTTTGAATGACGGGTGCATTATCGCTTTCTGCTGCGGTGGCGGAAAAACTGAGTAATGCCAATGCGACTAATGTAAAATATTTGGCTGCCAAAGAGGACCTCATCAAACTTTAATTATTATAACTATCTGATTTTTATCTAAATGAATATTTAAGCGTTAATCATTCTATCAGGATATTTCTAATTGTGAATGATTTGTATCAATAAATGTCAATAAAGGCTGGGAATTTTGTAAAAGCAGGAGGGAGATCGCGGTAATTGGTGCGCAGTTAGGTTTACCCACTACGCACCGATAGAACGCTTAGAAGTAATGAGTAAAGAGAATGACAGCCCAAGTAACTCCGCATAACGCAAGGCTCATAAACACCGCAGCAGAAGCGATATCCTTAGCTTGACCACTTAGTGGGTGAATTTCATCGCCAATTCTATCTACCACAGCTTCGATGGCTGAGTTGAGTAGCTCGACAATGAGTACGATAAATAGCGTCATGATAAGCAGTAGGCGTTCAACGGTAGGAACATCGACTAAGAGTGCAATAGGTAGCATTACCGCTGCAAGCATTAACTCTTGTCTAAAGGCTGCCTCAAATTGCCAAGCTTGTTTTAACCCTTGCATAGAAAAACCAGTGGCTCTGAAAATGCGTTTAATTCCGTGGTTATTTTCCGGTTTCATAGTATTCCAGTGAAAAATGGCTAACAGTTTAGTAGCGCAAAAAGTGATTTTGGCAAAAGTATAACATCACTATAACGACCATGACATTGACCTTTAACCAATTGGTCTAAACTTACTTAGTTCATGTCAATGTTGCTCATGGAGGAGCCAATGAAAATCCTATCATCTATCTTTGTTGTTTTACTGACAAGCTGTTTAATGTTTTCGGCGAAAACCTTTTCTGAGTCACCAAGCGTTAAAAAGCCTTCACTTCAGCATGCTGCGGCATCTTCTCCTCAACTGCCAGTGTCACAATACTTAGCGAGCGAAAAACTCGATGGTGTTCGCGGGCGCTGGACTGGACGTCGTATGTTGACGCGAAGTGGGCGAGAGGTCGCCTTACCAAAGTGGTTTACCCAGGAGTTTCCCTCCAGTGCACTTGATGGTGAGCTATGGATAGCGCGAGGTAAGTTTGATGCTGTATCGGCATTAGTGCGTCATCACTCTCCTGACCAAGAGCGCTGGCGAGCCGTTAAATTCATGGTCTTTGATTTACCTCATTCGGCATTGCCCTTTGAAAGGCGCTATCAACTGTTGTTGCAAAAATATGCCAATCTATCGCCCTATTTGAAAATAGTTGAGCAACGAAGTTATGACTCGATGGCGCTACTTGACGAACAGCTTAGCGCTTTGGTCAAGCAAGGTGCAGAGGGGATGATGTTACATCGTAAAACAGCATACTATAGCGTGGGGCGAACCATGGATTTGGTTAAGTTAAAGCCCTATGAAGATGCTGAAGCCATTGTCGTTGCCCACCTGCCGGGAAAGGGAAAGTATTTTGGTATGTTAGGTGCATTACAGGTCAAAACCGATGACGGACGCATATTTAAACTTGGCAGTGGTTTGAGCGATGAGCAACGACTGCATCCACCCGAAATTGGCTCAACCGTGACCTACAAATACTATGGTTTGACTAAAACAGGCTTACCTAGGTTTGCTACGTTTCTTAGGGTAAGGTTAACGCAGTAAATACAATGGTAGATAGGGAATATGACTAGAATTACATCGGTACTTTTTATTTGTATGGGAAACATCTGCCGCTCGCCCAGTGCTGAAGCGGTATTTAGGACAAAGGCGCGGGAGCAGGGGGTAGAGATAAGCAGTGATTCAGCCGGCACGATCGCTTATCATCAAGGTGAAAGCCCTGATACCCGTGCTAGAGCTGCAGGTGAGCGCCGTGGATTTGATTTCAGTGGCATCACAGCAAGAGCTGTAACCAATGATGATTTTGAACAATTTGACCTTATTTTAGCGGCTGACGAAGCAAATTTAGCCGATTTGAAACAGCGATGCCCGGCGCATCTGCAATATAAACTTCGCTTGATCTTGTCTTATATTGATGGTGGCTATACAGAAGTGCCCGATCCCTATTATGGGGGAGATAAGGGGTTTGAATTGGTTTTGGATCTCTTGGAGCAGAGCTGTGATGCGCTGATAGCCAGCCTAAAATGAGACTGCGGGTACTTGGCCCCGCAGTCTCACATTAAATAGCTTAATCGTTATTGTTGTGACGCACGCCAGAGCGTTTTAGCCTTTCGGCTTCGAGCTTAGCCTGTTTAATGGCCTCTTTCTCTGTCAATATTCTCGCCACTTCAGCTTTTTCAATCTCAGCCATTTCGGGGGTCTCTAATGATAGTAACCCGATTTTCCCTGAGCGATATTCATGCAACAAAAGCTCAGAAGCTTTGTGCAGGTCGATGCGCCCACCTGGTCTTAACGCACCACGTTTACGGCCAATAGCTTCCAGTAGCCCAATGTCGTCTTTAGGTAACGCTTTAAGCTTGTAACGTTCAAGCATTGCATCTGGATAAGCCTTAAGGAAATATTCGGCGGCAAACATGGCTACGTCTTCATATTCCATCGCGGTATCTTTGATTGCGCCAGTTACTGCTAAGCGGTAGCTACTAGACTCATTGTCTACTTTTGGCCATAGAATTCCGGGTGTATCAGAGAGAACGATACCGTTTTTTAAGTTTATTCGCTGTTGTCTTTTGGTCACGGCGGGCTCGTTACCTGTTTTAGCGATAACGCGTCCTGCAAGGGTGTTGATGATGGTGGATTTCCCCACGTTGGGGATACCCATGATCATGGTGCGGATATCTTTTTCTGTTGTATCTCTACTCGGTACTAATTTACGGCATAAATCGGGGATTTTGCGCACTTGGCTTGCTTGTAAGGTGGTAATTGCCATCGCTTTTACACCTTGTTCAAGCTCCAAATATTCAACCCATTTTTGCGTGGTGACAGGATCGGCTAAATCTGATTTATTTAATAGCTTGATACAAGGCTTATCACCGCGAAGTGTTTTGACCATTGGGTTTTCACTGCTAAAGGGAATACGGGCATCGAGCACCTCAATCACGAGATCGATTTGAGGCATAACCTCTTCAATCTCTTTACGCGCTTTGTGCATGTGACCGGGATACCACTGAATAGCCATGTTATTACTCTACCTTTAGCTGAAGTTGGCGGGATTTTACCTTGATATGTCAGAAAAATCACAAATAAAAAGCGCCAAATGGCGCTTTTTATTAAGAGACTTAAGGCTAGATGACCCCAAGTTCTCTTAAACGTTCCATCAAGTAACTGTCTGCAGTATAGCGCTCAGACAGCACAACTTCTGGCTTTGGGTGTAAAAACAGCGGTAGCGAGATACGTGAGCGACTTGTATCTGTGCCTTTAGGGTTAACTACTCGATGGGTTGTAGAAGGGAAGTAGCCACCCGAAGCCTCTTGTAACATATCACCGATATTGATGATGATATTGCCAAAATCACTGGGTACGTCTAACCATTCACCAGATTTAGTTTTGACTTGTAAGCCAGGTTCATTGGCTGCTGGGAGTACGGTTAATAAGTTAATATCTTCATGTGCGGCAGCACGGATAGCACCCAATTCTTCGTCACCCGTCATTGGTGGATAGTGAAGGATGCGCAGTAGCGTCTTATTGCTGTCTTCAATCATTTTGGGTAGGGCGATGGAGTAATTGACTGCAACATCGGCTGGCGTATGGGCTTCGACCCAAGAGAGCAGTTCTGCGGCGAGCGCGTTGGCTTCTTGGTAATACTTGAGGATATTACTGCGTAAACTGTCAGGAATACGACCCCATGGGTAAACGTGATAGTACTCTTTAATATCTTTAACGCTATGGCCTTTGGCTGTTTCTGAAATTTCAGCAGGGAAAAAACCATCTTGAGTCTCTGGTTTAAACAGAAAATCGTGCTTATCTTCACCGTTGAAAAAAGCCTGCCATTCTTGGTAGATACTTTCTACTAGCTCTTTGTTAATTGGGTGGTTAGACAGTACACCAAACCCAGTTTCTCTTAGTGACTCCACGAAGCGCTGAGCACTATCGCTTGATTGGTAATCAATTGTTTCTAATTTCATTTTTTTAATTTCTTGTTATTAAACCCCAGAGCAAGTTTACCTATGGACTTAACCTAGAGCAAATAAGTGTGAGGTAAATCACGCTACGATTGTTTGTGTTAAAGATTGATGGTTAGGTCTGGGGGGGTTAATCATTGCTTATTCAATCATTAGCGTAAAAACAGGGGGTTAAAAATTAGTGATTTGAAATATCAGAGTTAATTACTCGGTCTTTAATCTGGTATCTTTAATCGTAATAGGTTGGCATGAATGTGGGCTTAGTCGTAAATCGTAACGTACTAGGTCAATAGAAAGTTCGCTGTAGAGGTTGAGAAATAATGCGTGAGTTAACTGAATTTGAACAATATGTCATTGAAGACAAGGGCACCGAACGCCCATTTAGTGGCGAATATGACAAACATGATGCTCAAGGTGTATATCACTGTAAGCGTTGTGACGCACCACTATATCGTTCGGAGCACAAGTTTAATGCTCATTGTGGCTGGCCAGCGTTTGATGATGAAATAGCGGGCGCCGTCACGCGACGGGCTGACGCTGATGGTCGACGTGTGGAGATTGTCTGTAGCCAGTGTCAGGGACATTTAGGCCATGTGTTTGAGGGCGAATACCTCACCGACAAAAATATTCGTCACTGTGTTAACTCAGTGTCCATGGTATTTAAAGGCATTGAAGCGAACACCGCGTCGACAAATGGTTTCGCGACATTAGGTGGTGGTTGTTTTTGGTGTTTAGAAGCCATTTTTTCACAACTAAAAGGCGTGATTGCGGTGCGGTCTGGTTATAGCGGTGGTGATGAAACGACTGCTAATTACAAAGCGGTTTGCAGTGGACAAACCCATCATGCCGAAGTGGTGCATATAGAGTTTGATGAAGCGGTGATTGGCTTTAAAGAGCTACTGGAAGTCTTTTGGCAGAGCCATGATCCCACCACATTGAATCGTCAAGGAAATGATGTCGGTCCACAGTATCGTTCGGTGATTTTTGCCCATAATGCCGAGCAGATTGATATTGCCAGTGAGATGATCGCCAGACTGACTGAGTCCAAGGTTTGGGATGCGCCCATTGTGACCGAGTTGGTGGCCTATAAAATCTTCTACCCGGCAGAAACCTATCATGATGATTATTATGCAAACAATGGCCAACAGCCCTATTGTCAGATGGTTGTACGCCCCAAAGTCGATAAGGTGAAAGCACTGTTTAAGGACAAGCTAAAGAGTGAGGGGGCTTAACAAAAAAAGGCGCTTAAAGCGCCTTTTTACTGGGTCATGACCCCTTGTTAATGGTTACGAATCTAATTTGTCGTCTGCCACTTTATAATGTGGATCTTCGATTAGGTTCACTTCAACCAGATCACCAGCCTTATGCAGAAGCTGTTTACAGTCATGACTCAAGTGACGTAGGTGCAGTTTTTTCCCCGCACTGACATAACGCTCGGCTAAGGTGTCGATAGCATCTAATGCAGAATGGTCACAAACTCTTGAGTTCTGGAAGTCTACAATCACATCTTCAGGATCAGTTTTAGCATGAAACAGCTCAAGGAAGTCTGCTACTGAACCAAAGAATAGTGGGCCATTAAGTTTATAGACTTTCCAGCCATTGTTATCTTCACTAATTTCAACATTAATGTGTTTAGCGTGTTCCCATGCAAACACCAGTGCCGATACAATTACACCAACGAAGACAGCAAAAGCAAGATCGGTAAATACGGTGACAACCGTGACTAATACGATGACAAATGCATCATGCTTAGGCACTTTTCTCATCACATTGAAACTAGCCCATTCAAATGTACCGAGTACGACCATAAACATTACGCCGACTAACGCTGCAAGGGGGATCATCTCAATAAAGGATGAGCCAAAGAGAATGAATGCAAGTAGGGCGAGCGCGGCAGTAATACCCGATAAACGGCCTCGTCCACCTGAGTTGATGTTGATCATGGACTGACCTATCATCGCACAACCACCCATAGCGCCAAAGAAACCACTCGTGATGTTACCGATACCTTGGCCAACACACTCTTTGTTGCCTTTACCACGAGTGCCCGTCATTTCATCAATAACCGTTAAAGTCAGTAGTGATTCAATAAGGCCTACAGCCGCTAGGATAAAAGAGTAAGGCAAAATGATGTAAAGTGTTTCTAGGTTAAAGGCGACCGATGGAATTGAGAACGTCGGCAAAGAACCAGCAATCGTGGCGTTGTCATCACCACTCATTGATTTAAGAAAGTCCAATACAGTACGGGTGTCTAAATCCAGCAACACAACAATTGCTGTAACCGTTAATATTGCTGCCAAAGAGGAAGGAAATGCGGTGGTCAGTTTAGGCAAGAAGTGAATGATTGCCATGGTTAATGCAACTAGTCCAAGCATTAGCATAAGCTGGTCTTGTGGTAACCAACTTAATATCCCATTTGCATCCGGAGCCTTAAACTGCCCAAGTTGTGCCAGGAAGATAACGATCGCTAGACCATTAACGAAACCTATCATCACAGGGTAGGGAACGATACGAATGAATTTACCTAGTTTGAGGAGTCCAAAGCTGACCTGGATCAGTCCAGCAAGGACAACAGCAGCGAAAAGGTACTGCACGCCATGTTCAGCGACCAAGGCTACCATGACGACAGCCATCGCACCTGTCGCACCAGAAATCATACCAGGGCGCCCGCCAATCAGTGCGGTAACTAATCCCATAATAAATGCGGCATATAGACCAACCATCGGCTCTACACCTGCGACAAATGCAAATGCAACTGCTTCAGGAACAAGTGCCAAGGCTACAGTTAACCCTGAAAGTAAATCAGCTCGGTGGCTGGCGGTTTTGTGACGAATAAGATCGAACATTTAGCCTCTGTTGTATATTTGTTATTTGATTGGTGTGCGGCCGCGCATACTAGCAAAATTTTGACCGCAATAAAATAAAAAGCCATGCATTAGAGCATGGCTTTTAGGGTTTATAACGCTAATTATAAACTAGGGACGAGCCATTTCCGAATCGGCACTATTGCCGCGAGTCGCAGAGGTTTTCACTTCTTTCGACTCTGTTTCATATTGGCGTCCAGCAGGGACTTCAACGTGTTCTCTGCTCTCAACTGTAGGCTTGGTCGTGGTCGATGTCACCATAGAACCAAAGCGACTGGTGGCAACCTTAGGGGTTGCAACGGTTTCAGGTGCTACCGCTACCTGAGCTACCACATTAGCCGTAACAGGAATCGCTGCCACAGGCTTGGCAATGGCCGCAGGTTTGGCCATCGGTGCAGATGCTGAGGTCGCTTCAGCTACGTCGACTGATTTTGCCTTGGTCTTGACCTCTGGCTGAGCTTTAGTGTCGACCGTCTCAGTGATAACCGCTGTTTCGGCAGGAGCGTTCACTTTAGCTTCAACAACTGGCGCAGGTTCAATCTCTTTGGCTGTGACCTCAACGATATCAGCATCAGCTTCAACAACTTCAACCTTTTCAGGTTTAGCTGCTGCAACGTCGGCAACGATTTCTGTTACTGGTTCAGCCGCAGGCGCTTCTACCGCGAGAGTTTCAACTTCAGCGACAGGTTGGTCAGCGACTTCGCTGCTTTGCGCTTTAGCGGGAGCGCTAGCAGTGGAAGCGGCAGAAGAGGAAGACGACACACGGCGCTTAGCTTTTGCTGGTGCTTGTGGCTTCTCTTCAACCTTAACCTCAACCTCGACGCTAGCATCGACGCTTACCGGCACTGCAGTGGTTTGCGTCTCTGCAACCGTTGTTGTGTCGACTGCGGCCGCATCGGCTGATGCTTGTTCAAAATCTTGATCAAGTACTGGTGCAGTTTCTACGTCATTGGGGATAAAAGCAGGTTGCGTTGGTTCACCGTTCGTTTCACCATTAGGCTCTTCGTCACGACGTCTACGTTGTCCAGCGGCTCTTAAGTGACGCGGACTACGACGGCTACGACGTTGGCCATCTCTAGGCTCGCGTTTACCTTCGCTATCTTGCTCGTCAGCCTCTGTTGCAACGGCATCAACAGTTTGCTCTGCAACGGCTTCAGTTTCAACCGTACTGGCTTTTGCTTCCGTATGAATAACGGGTTTTGGTTCGGTCGATTCAGTCGCTTCTGCTTCAACACTAACATCGGTGCTTTGCGTGTCAGACTCTGCAACTTTCTCCTGTTTTGGCTTTGCTTTACGTGGCTGACGGCGAGTGCGGGTAGATTTGCCTTCACTCTTAGGTGCAGACTCTTCAGCCGCTGTATCGGCAGGAGCGACTACTTCAGCTGTTTGCGCCTCTAGTGCTAGCTTTGCTTCTTCAGCTGCTTGCTGTTCAGTTTGAACTCGTACTTTTCTACGCATATTTCTGCGTTGACGACGTTCGCGTGCAGCTTCTTGCTTAGGTTGCAACTCTTGCGAATCATCCTGCGACTTTTGCGCTGGACGTGACTTTGCATCATCACGCTTAGGCCTTTTAGTCTCATTACGGCCCTTAGAGGCGTTGGTGTCATTCGCTTCATTTCTAGGGTTGCGAGTGCGCTTGTTGTCGTTTGACTTAGACTCATTGTCCTCACGCCCTTTACGGTTGTCATTGCGACTGTCGTTGCGGCGAGTGTTACGACGACCATTTCGGTTTTGTGTATTACGACGTGGTTGTTCTTGTGTCTTTTTCTCTTCTTGTTTTGGTTCGTCAGAACTGAAGAGTTTGCCGATAGCTGACAGCAGTTTGGAAACTAAACCAGGTTCAGCGGTTTTTGTTTCTGCTTTTGGTGCCGTTTTAGGCGCTGGTGTCGGCGTTGAATCTGCTTCTGTTTTAACTGGTGCTGCAAAACCTTTCAATGCTGGTTCTGGCGACGCTGCACGTTCTAGCTTACGTGGTTCGTAAAGTTTGCTTTCTGGCTGTTCGAGTAGTTTATAGCTCGATTCGCTGATCTGGTCATCTTTACGATGACGCGTCACACGGTAGTCTGGCGTGGTCATGTTTGGATCTGGGATCACATAGACCTCAACATCGTGACGCTGCTCGGTAATACGAATGGCTTTACGTTTTTCGTTAAGCAAGAAGGCTGCGACATCAACAGGTACTACCGCTTCGATTTGAGAAGTGTTCTCTTTAATCGCTTCCTCTTCCATTAGGCGAAGAATCGACAGTGCTAATGATTCAGTGCCGCGGATAGTGCCTTGGCCATGGCAGCGAGGACATAAGTGTGCAGCAGACTCTTCAAGCGAAGGACGTAGGCGCTGACGAGACATCTCCATTAGGCCAAAGCGTGAAATGCGTCCAAGTTGAACGCGTGCTCTGTCGTGATGTACTGCGTCACGCATTCTGTTCTCAACTTCACGTTGATGTCTGACTGGCGTCATATCGATGAAATCGATAACCACAAGACCACCTAAATCACGTAGGCGTAATTGACGCGCAATCTCGTCTGCGGCTTCTAAGTTGGTATTGAGTGCCGTTTCTTCGATATCGCCGCCTTTTGTCGCTCGGGCTGAGTTGATATCAATTGACGTTAACGCTTCTGTTGGATCGATAACAATTGAGCCACCAGATGGAAGTCGCACTTCGCGTTGGAAGGCCGATTCAATTTGAGTTTCGATTTGGAAATGAGTGAATAGTGGAACTTCGGCTTCATAACGCTTAATACGGTCGACAAAGTCTGGACGAACTAATGCAACATGTTGCTTAGCTTGCTCATAAATGCGCTCATGATCGATAAGAACTTCACCCACGTCGCGACGTAAATAGTCACGAATCGCACGCACTATGACGTTGCTTTCTTGGTGAATAAGAAAAGGAGCTGGACGGGTCTGTGCTGCTTCTTCAATAGCAGCCCAATGGTGCTGAAGTACCTTCAAATCCCACTTTAGTTCAGCCGCATCTTTACCTACACCAGCAGTACGCACGATGAGCCCCATTCCTTGAGGAACATCAAGCTCAGACATAGCCGCTTTAAGTTCAGTGCGCTCATCGCCTTCGATTCGACGAGAAATACCGCCTGCACGAGGGTTGTTTGGCATTAAGACAAGGTATGAACCTGCTAGGCTGATAAACGTAGTGAGTGCCGCGCCTTTGTTGCCGCGCTCCTCTTTATCAATCTGCACGATAACTTCTTGGCCTTCTTTGATCACCTCTTTGATGTTGGGGCGACCTTGGAAAGAATAACCTTTAGGGAAGTATTCGCGAGCAATCTCTTTTAATGGCAGGAAACCATGGCGTTCAGCGCCATAATCCACAAACGCTGCTTCAAGTGAAGGCTCTACTCGGGTGATTTTACCTTTGTAGATATTGGCTTTTTTCTGTTCGTGACCAGGACTTTCGATATCTAGATCATACAGTTGTTGCCCATCAACTAGGGCTACGCGCAACTCTTCAGATTGAGTCGCATTAATTAACATCCGTTTCATGATGACGTATTTCTTCTTAAAATAGGGTCATCAAACCAAGCTATTTCGTTGCATTACGGGCTCAGAGTTAGTCATTAAAGCCTCACGGCTTTAAGTCTGAGCAAGGTGCGCAATTTATGTAAGACGCATTCGCTGCGTGTCGCATCCTATTTATGGCTTATTTTTTAATGTTCTAAAAACAAGGAATTCGTTGTAAAACGTCAACCAACCCCATAAATTCTAATGTACTTTCCGGTAATGCCAAAATCGATAAGCGTTCGTCTGACGACAAGTTAAAATTAAACTTCGAATTTGGGGCGCTATTCTTGGAGAAACCACGTTGAAATGTGGCATTAATACTGTGTTTAGTTGTTCAAACTCGTTTTCTCGGTTTATTTTAATGCAACAACTTGCAAATCAATGGTTTGCTACTCAGTAAAAATGTCTTTTAGTCTCCGCTCTTCACGCATGCTGTGGGGGTTTTATGAACACTTTATTCATCTTTTATCCCCAATCGCGTGGCAAATATAGCAACAATCCATAAATTCAGCAAATGGAAAGGCACAAAAGTTATTAGATGTTGTACAATACGCAGCTTGAATGACACAAGGCGCAGTATGAATAATCCACAAACTCCTAGTAAGGTTGAACTGGTCACCATTGATGAAGACCATTTAGGCCAACGAATCGATAATTTTCTCGTGACGAAGCTAAAAGGCGTTCCTAAAAGCATGATTTATAGAATCGTGCGTAAGGGAGAAGTGCGGGTCAATAAAAAGCGAATTAAGCCAGAATATAAACTTCAGGACGGTGATGTTGTTCGCATTCCACCTGTTAGAGTTTCTGCCGGCGATGATAAGCCTGCGCCAAGTGCAAAGCTTACCAAGGTGTCACAACTAGAAGAACGTATCGTATTTGAAGACAATGCGTTAATTGTGCTGAACAAGCCGTCTGGTATTGCTGTACATGGTGGCAGTGGTGTGGATTTTGGTGTGATTGAAGCGATGCGCTCACTGCGTCCTCAGCAGAAGTTCTTAGAGCTTGTGCACCGCTTAGACAAAGAAACATCCGGTGTGTTGTTGATTGCTAAAAAACGCAGTGCGTTAAAACACTTGCATGACCAACTGCGTTATAAAAAGATGCAGAAGGATTATTTTGCACTAGTAAGAGGTGATTGGCAGTCTCATGACAAAGTTGTCAATGCGCCGTTACTTAAGCTCACGTTGAAATCTGGCGAACGTATAGTGCGGGTTAATCAAGAAGGTAAGCAGTCGGAAACGCGCTTTAAGATTAAACAGCGCTACAAAGGGGCCACGTTGGTGCAGGCAAGCCCTGTTACTGGAAGAACCCATCAAATTCGTGTGCATTGCCAATATACTGGCCATCCTATCGCTTGCGATGATAAATACAGTGAGCAGAAGTTTGATGATTCAATGCGGGCGCTTGGGCTTAATCGACTTTTCTTGCATGCGGCGCAACTTAAATTTACCCATCCTATTACCGAAGAGGTGATGCAGGTAAAAGCACCACTAGATAAGGCGTTAGAAAACCTGTTATTGAAATTGGAAAGAGTATGAATCGTTACGACTTAGTCATTTTTGATTGGGATGGCACCTTGATGGATTCGGTTGGAAAGATAGTTGCGTGTATGCAGCAGACCGCCAACCTACTTGATATGGCTATCCCTAGCGAAGCATCTATTCGAGATATCATAGGCCTATCAATGAACGAGGCGCTCAATGTGCTTCATCCTGCGGCGTGTGAGGTTACGCGTCAGCAGATGATAGATGTGTATAGAGAGCAGTATTTACAGCTTAATCAAACACCAAGCCCTCTGTTTGATGGTACAGAGCAGTTACTGCTGACATTAAAGAAGTCAGGCCATCACCTTGCGGTAGCAACTGGCAAGGCACGAGCGGGGTTAGATCGTGTGCTGAATGAAACTGGCTTTAGACAACATTTTAATGCCAGCCGCTGTGCAGACGAAGCACAAAGTAAGCCGCATCCACAGATGTTGTCTCAGCTACTTGATGAGTTAAAGGTAGCCCCTAATCGAGCGGTCATGATTGGAGATTCGATTCACGATCTCAATATGGCCAATAATGCGGGCATCGACGCGATTGGCGTAAGTTACGGGGCTCATAGTGCTGTAAAGCTAGCTGAGGCGTCACCCGTAGCTATTGTGACCAGTCCAATCGCATTACTTGACGTGATTTTGCCGGCTAAATAGACTTTGCGTAGACTCATTTAGCTGCTTTTTACGTTTGTTGCTGTACATGGATTTATCTGCCTGGCAAATGAGTGCTGAGATATCACGCTCATCAGGCGGTATCCAGTAGTAGCCCATACTGGCCGTTAAACGCAGCGAACTGCCATTTAGGCTAACTTGTTCATTTAGTTGGTGGTTCAGAGTGTCGCAAAACTGCACTAGCTCTTGGTCGCGTGACTCAATATCCTGATGAGCGAAGTTGTGTACGATGATAAACTCATCCCCGCCGATCCGCGCCACAATCTCACTAGTATCACACATTCGATTAAGCACATTAGCGACTTGCTGCAACACCTCATCGCCTGCCAAATGGTCATAACTATCATTGATTTCTTTAAAGTTATCTAAATCAAGATAGATGATGGCTAATGCTTTTGTTGTTTGCGGGGTATTGATAAGGCTTGAGATCCGCTGAAACAGTGCTAACCGGTTAGGTAATGATGTGAGCGCATCGTGAAAGGCAAGGTATTCGGTTTGTTGCTTTGCTTTTTGAATCTCGGTGATGTTGTGCGCCGATACGATACTGCCTAATACTAACCCTTGTTCATCAATATAGGGGTTGTGGTGGACATTTAAATGCAATGGCTCATCTAAGTGAGGAGGGTGGATGAGTGTTTGGGTGTGCACAGATTGCCCTGATAAGCTGGCATCTAATAAAGGTTTTAGATGGTGGGTAAAGACCTCTTCTCCATGAAGCTCTCGTACGTGTTTTCCTATGATGTCGTTAGCGGAGCAGTCAAAGAGCGTTTCATAGCCCTTTGAGACGACTTGATAGCGGTAGTTGCTATCAACGAAGGACATCAATTGTCGTGTTGAAGCGATCATTTGTTTATGTACGGCCAGCTCTCTAGCGATGAGTAAGCGCTTATATTCAATCCCAATTCGTTGGGCGAGTAACCTAAAAAACTCGCGAGATTTAGTGCTCTCACTTTGGGGCAGCGGATCCATGACAAGTATATGGCCAATGGGAAATCCATCGTTGTCGAGAATCAGTTCAGCCTGATAACTGACCGCGCCAAGATCCTTAATGAGCTGAAAGTTGGGAAATCGCTGTTGTAAATCATTCGGGTAGATAAGGTGCGTGTCAGGATAGCGCATCTGGTAGATGATTTCGCACGGAGAGCCTTCTAGATTGAACTCAAAACCTGGGATACTCTGCTTTAAGTCACAAAAGGCAATTACCTCAGCCATCCCTTCATTCGCTGAAGGGCGTCCGAATGCCGCCCAACGACACTGGGTGACCAGCGCTAGGGCTTTGAGGGCGCGTTGGAAAAATCGCTCATCGGTACAGGGGGCTGCCAGCAATGCTAAGGCTTCTTCTAAATCCGTCATCTAGATACTCATTGTTGTTTTCTATAGACCTCCATGTCATTACTGTTCTGTTTTCACCTCATCAAGGTACAGCAATTCTTTGTTAACGCGAGCCTGATAGCTGCTGTTTTACTCATAATGCGGTGGTTGTCAGCCGCCGTGACCCGTGCTCACTCATTTTTAGCGCTTGACTCTGCGAGTACGTCAACACCGAAGCTGGATAGCATCTCTACTAAGGTGATGAGTGGCAAGCCAATCAAGGTGTTTGGGTCGCGCCCTTCTAGTTGGGTAAATAGGCTGATACCCAAGCCCTCACATTTAAAGCTTCCTGCACAATAGAGGGGTTGTTCCTGTTTAATATAGTAGGTTATTTGCTCAAGGGTTAGTTCTCTAAAGTGGACCACAAAGGGTTCATAACGACTGTTCATCTGCTGGGTAGCAATATCATACAGGGCGATACCAGTATAAAAGGTCACCGTTTTTCCCGATACGCTTTGTAGCTGGGCGATAGCATTTTCTGTCGTTAATGGTTTGCCTACGATTAGGCCATCAACAACTGCAACTTGATCAGAACCAATAATCAAACCCGTTTGCCAATTCGCTGCACATGCCATGGCTTTTTGTTCGGCTAACCTTACGACTAATTGTGCTGCACTTTCATCGGAGAATGGCGTTTCATCGATATTTGGCGAGCAGGTTTCAAACGGGAGACAGAGCTTTTCTAATAATGCTTTTCGAAAAGGGGAGGTTGAAGCCAAGATAAGCGGTTTATTCATTTTAAAACCTTTTATGGAATGGAAGTTAAGTAGGCGTTTTGTGACTCAATAGGACCAGCCTAGTTGGTATTATTGTACCTTTCTCCCATAATGAGTACACAGGTGTTGGGTTCTATCGCAATTAGTCAGCCAATACTTGCATGAATGCTTCTATTTTAATCGTTGGGGGCTTGAGTATCCATCTGTGCTTGGGTAGAATTTTGCCTCCGACAAATTTTGATATTTCGATGAGTTTTTAGGGAATCGTTACCTTGATCGTGAAAGGGACTCATTTTTCCTTTGACTCGGAGTAATTCAAACTATAATATGCGCGCCTTATGCAAACAGTAAAGATACCGGTTTCAATTGATCCTAACCGCGCGGCGGCAAGTAAGCTTTCTTATGAAGGTTTAATTCCTGGTGTGCAGTTAAAACGATTAAATGAGTTATGTGCCGGCGACTGTTCCAATGTGGCAGTGTCGCTTGAATGTGGCGAAGATATACAGGGGATAGTCTACCTGAAAGGGAAGGCTGTGACGGAGCTCACTCTGAATTGTCAACGTTGTATGACACTATTTACCACTGAGGTTACGGTCGACTTTTGTTTTAGCCCTTGCGGGTCTGAGGCAGAAATCGATGAGCTCCCGGATGCGTATGACCCTATTGAGTGCGATGAAATAGGTGAAGTTCGTCTGCATCAATTGATTGAAGATGAATTAATTGTCGCTATGCCTTTGATTCCGATGCATACAGAAGAAAGTTGTAGCAAAGGCGATCAAGATATAGTTGTAGGCGAGATTGAACCCGCTCAAGAGGAGCGTCCAAATCCGTTTGCAGTGTTAGAAAAACTGAAGAGCAAGTAATCTAGGAGACAGGTCAAATGGCTGTACAACAGAATAAAAAATCTCGTTCAAAGCGCGGAATGCGTCGTTCACATGATTCATTGAGCACTGCTCAATTATCAGTGGATGCAACGAGTGGTGAGTTACACCGTCGTCACAACGTGACAGCAGACGGTTTCTACCGTGGTCAAAAGGTTATCAACAAGTAATTTGTTGGTATCCCTATGACTAATCTGACGCTTGCGTTAGATGCGATGGGGGGCGATTTTGGCCCCCGCATCACAGTGCCTGCAACCCTGCAGGCACTTCGCTTATACCCCTTTCTAAAAGTCATTATGGTTGGTGATCGCTCTGATATTGAGCCGTTGCTAAATCAATGCGAACCGAGTGTTCTTTCCCGAATAGAACTGCTTCACACCACTGAAGTAGTAAAAATGTCTGATAGGCCTGTACACGCGCTGCGTAATTGTAAGCAAAGCTCAATGCGCTTAGCGGTAGAGTTGGTGAGAGACAATAGGGCACAGGCTTGCTTAAGTGCCGGTAATACAGGCGCATTAATGGCAATCTCTAAGGTATTGCTTAAAACCCTGCCTGGAATCGATAGACCCGCATTGGTCAGTTGCCTGCCAGCGGTCAATCATAAACCGGTTTATTTACTCGATCTTGGCGCCAATGTCTCCTGCTGCAGTGAAACTCTGTTTCAGTTTGCCGTAATGGGGTCAGTGTTGTGTGAAGCCGTCGACAAGAATCCAGCTCCAAAGGTTGCGCTGCTGAATGTCGGTATCGAAGAGATTAAAGGTAACGATCAGGTACAGCAGGCCGGGCAATTACTGCAACAATCGCCACAACTCAATTATACTGGATTCATTGAAGGCGATGATATCTATTCTGGTAATGTTGATGTGATCGTTTGTGACGGTTTTGTCGGCAACATCACGCTTAAAACTTCAGAGGGCATCGCAAGGCTCCTCGTCCATCAGTTAAAGAAAGGATTAACTCAAGGCTTTTTTGTACGATTAATGGCCAAGTTAATCGCGCCGCGCATTAATAGTGTTTTAAATCAGATGAACCCCGACCACTATAACGGAGCAAGTCTGATAGGATTGCGCGGAATTGTAGTAAAAAGTCATGGAAGTGCTGATGAATCTGCCTATTTACAAGCAATTAGTTTGGCAGTGACCGAAGCGCAACGTCGACTCCCCAAGATGATCGAAGAGCGTCTTGAGTCGATTCTTTTAGACATAAAATAACTGATATCTCCTTATGCATACAAAAATTCTCGGAACTGGTAGTTATTTGCCAGCGCAAGTCCGTAGCAATCTCGATCTGGAAAAAATGGTGGAAACCAGTGACCAGTGGATTGTTGAACGCACCGGTATCTCAGAGCGCAGAATAGCGGCAAAAGACGAATCTGTGTCAACCATGGGTTATCAAGCCGCGTTGAAAGCGCTTGAGATGGCTGGGATCGACGCAAGTGAACTGGATATGATTGTTTGTGGTACCACTAGTGCCAGTAACGCATTTCCCGCTGCAGCCTGTGAAATCCAAGCGTTACTGGGTGTACATACTATTCCAGCCTTTGACATCGCAGCAGCTTGTTCAGGCTTCGTTTATGCATTGTCTGTCGCCGATCAGTTTGTGAAAACCGGTGCGGCCAAAAAGGTGTTGGTTATTGGGGCGGATGTGCTTTCACGTTTATGTGAGCCTGAAGATCGTTCAACCATTATTCTCTTTGGTGATGGTGCCGGTGCGGCCGTCATTGGCGTATCTGACACCCCCGGTATTCTATCGACGCATATTTATGCCGATGGTCGTCAGGGCGATCTGCTTAAGTGTTCTTTCCCACCCAGAGCGGGTGAAACCTCTGAGGCCGTTGGCTATATGACCATGAAAGGCAATGATGTGTTTAAAGTTGCCGTGACACAGCTTTCTCATGTCGTAACAGAGACATTGCGTATCAATCAGATTGATAAATCTGAAATTGATTGGTTAGTGCCACATCAAGCTAATTTCCGCATTATCAAAGCAACGGCTAAGAAGTTAGACATGAGCTTAGATAAGGTTGTTTTGACGTTAGCTAAGCATGGCAATACATCGGCCGCATCAGTGCCTATTGCACTGGATGAAGCGGTTCGTGATGGTCGCATCCAACGCGGTCAGCTCTTATTATTAGAAGCCTTTGGCGCAGGGTTTGCCTGGGGCAGTGCATTGGTTCGTTTTTAGTGTTGTTAATATAACAGCACAGTGATTTAGCAAAGGTATTAAAAATGGAAAAAGTCGCTTATGTTTTTCCTGGCCAAGGTTCTCAGGCCGTAGGAATGTTGGCCGATTTGGCTAACGATAATGAGATTGTGGCGCAAACATTTGCACAGGCAAGTGATGCCCTTGGATATGACTTGTGGGCGTTAGTGTCACAAGGACCGGCAGAGCAACTCAATCAGACTGATAAAACTCAACCTGCGTTGTTAACCGCAAGTGTCGCGATTTGGCGAGCGATTGAACAAACTGGCGCTGTAAAACCAACTATTTTGGCGGGTCATAGCTTAGGCGAGTATTCTGCATTGGTTTGTGCTGGTGTGATTGAGTTTGCCGATGCGGTTAAGCTAGTTGAACTACGAGGTCAACTGATGCAAGAGGCAGTACCGGCGGGTACCGGTGCAATGTACGCTATTATTGGCCTTGATAACGATGGGATTCAAAAAGCGTGCGATGATTCGGCGCAAGGGGCGGTAGTTAGCCCTGTTAACTACAATAGCCCTGGTCAAGTCGTTATTGCTGGTGAGAAAGAGGCGGTAGAGCGCGCAGCGCAGGCGTGTAAAGATGCAGGAGCCAAAATGGCTGTAGCCTTGCCTGTGAGTGTGCCATCACACTGTCAGTTAATGAAACCTGCTGCCGACAGATTGGCGGAAGCGTTAGCGACTATCGAGTTCTCGACACCAGCGATTAAGGTTATTAATAATGTTGACGTCGCATGTCCTGACAGTGCCGAGGCGATCAAAGACGCATTAGTGCGCCAACTTTATTGTCCGGTACGCTGGTCTGAAACCGTCGAGGCGATTGCGGCAGAGGGGATCACCCAGTTAGTTGAAGTCGGGCCAGGTAAAGTATTAACCGGACTTGCTAAAAGAATTAATCGATCGCTCAGTGCTAAAGTGGCAAATGATTCAGCCACTGTTGCAGCTTTGAGCGAATAAAGGAGTTATTGATGAGTTTCAATATTGATTTAACAGGTAAAGTTGCCTTAGTCACTGGTGCTAGCCGTGGTATTGGCCGTTCTGTAGCCGAAACGCTAGTTGCTGCTGGTGCGACGGTCATTGGTACTGCAACAAGTGAACGTGGTGCTGAGGCGATACAGGCTTATCTAGGTGATAAGGGACACGGTTTAGTGCTCAATGTCACAGATGCTGATTCTATTGCAGAATTATTTGCCTCGATCAAAGAAAAAGCTGGCGATGTTGATATTCTAGTCAACAATGCAGGTATCACCCGTGATAATCTGCTGATGCGCATGAAAGAAGATGAATGGGTTGATATCATCGATACTAACCTAACATCTCTTTATCGTACCTCAAAGCAGGTGATGCGCTCGATGATGAAGAAACGTAACGGTCGTATCATTAACATCGGCTCAGTTGTAGGTACAATGGGCAATGCAGGTCAAACAAACTACTGCGCGGCAAAGGCTGGTTTGATCGGATTTACAAAATCTCTTGCAAGAGAGGTTGCATCTCGTCAAATAACAGTGAATGCTATTGCTCCTGGATTTATCCAGACTGATATGACAGATGAGCTGACTGAAGAGCAGCAAAAAGGTATTATGTCTCAAGTTCCGATGGAACGATTAGGGCAGCCGCAAGAAATTGCGAATGCTGTACTATTTTTGGCCTCGGATTCAGCTGCTTACATTACAGGGGAAACTCTACATGTAAACGGCGGCATGTACATGGTTTAATCGTTAGTTAAAATAACTGACTGATTTTGATTGAATTTGGGCGTAAATTTACGTAGGTTTTGTGGTTAGACCACAAAAGTTAAGCTTGCATTGTGTGCCAAATTGAATAAACTACTCGCAATCTTACGCAAGTGCGTAATTTGAATAGGAAAGAAAACTAATGAGCAACATCGAAGAACGTGTAAAGAAAATCATTATCGAGCAACTGGGCGTTAAAGAAGAAGACGTAAAACCAGCAGCATCTTTCGTTGACGACCTAGGTGCAGATTCTCTGGACACCGTTGAGTTGGTAATGGCTCTAGAAGAAGAGTTTGACACTGAGATCCCTGATGAAGAAGCTGAAAAGATCACTACTGTTCAAGCAGCGATCGATTACGTTTCTAAGAATCAGTAATACTGAATTCTAGAAAACAGGCAGCATTTATGCTGCCTGTTTTTGTTTGTGGCTTAAGCTTTTGTTGTAACGTCTAGTGCGCATAGGCGACAGTTATCCTCTCCTCTGTGCTATAAATAATTTAAGCCTACCAATTTCTCATCTCATCACGAGATGCAACGTCAAAATAAACAGTCAAAAGGTGAAAACGTGTCTAAACGTCGTGTAGTCGTAACAGGTCTTGGTCTCGTCACTCCTGTAGGCAATACCGTCGATGCGTCCTGGAATGCTTTAGTTTCAGGACAGAGCGGTATTGCCCCTATAACAAAATTTGATGCTACTGAGTTTTCTACTCGCTTTAGTGGTTCAGTTAAAGACTTTGATGTAGAGCAGTACCTGCCGAAGAAAGAAGCGCGCAAGATGGATCTTTTTATTCAGTACGGTATGGCCGCAGGTATTCAAGCAATTGAAGACGCAGGTCTTAACATGGAGCTGGAAGATCCCTCACGTGTTGGTACCGCTATTGGTGCTGGAATGGGAGGCATGCCTCTTATCGAAGCGGCACACTCAGCATTGCTAAAAGGCGGCCCACGTAAAATCTCGCCATTTTTTGTACCAAGCACCATTATCAATATGATAGCGGGTCATTTATCGATTAAGTATGGCATGACCGGACCTAACTTTGCTGTCACGACCGCCTGTACTACTGGTGTGCATAACATTGGTTTTGCTGCTCGTACTATCGCCTATGGCGATGCAGATGTGATGGTCGCTGGTGGTGCAGAAGACGTTACTTGTCCACTCGCTGTCGGCGGTTTTGGTTCTGCAAAAGCGCTTTCTACTCGCAATGATGATCCCACTGCTGCCAGTCGTCCTTGGGACAAAGACAGAGATGGATTCGTTATCGGTGACGGCGCTGGTGTGATGGTGATGGAAGAGTACGAGCATGCGAAAGCGCGTGGAGCAACCATTTACGGAGAGCTCGTTGGTTTTGGGATGAGCGGTGATGCGTTCCATATGACTTCACCCCCAGCAGATGGCAGCGGTGCCGCGGCGGCGATGGAAAATGCGATTAAAGATGCTGGCATTGAGAAAACAGCGATTGGTTATATCAATGCACACGGTACATCGACTCCTGCAGGTGATAGAGCCGAAGCGGCAGCGGTTAAGTCAGTATTCGACAAACATGCCTATGACTTGCTTGTGAGCTCCACAAAATCAATGACAGGTCACCTTCTTGGTGCGGCGGGGTCAGTTGAAGCGATCTTTACTATTTTGGCGTTACGTGACCAAATAGTGCCGCCAACACTGAATCTCGATAATCCTGATGAAGGGTGCGATTTAGATTTTGTTCCCCATACAGCGCGTAAGCATCAATTTGACTATGCACTGTGCAACTCATTTGGGTTTGGCGGTACAAACGGCTCGTTGCTGTTCAAGCGCGGTGAGTAATATCGCCTGCATAGACGCAATGGTTATGTTGGCTGCCAACAGGGTTAATTGACATAATCAGGATAAGCGACAAATTATGAATAAAAAGCGCCTAACGGCGCTTTTTTTGTCCCAACAATTTTATGTTTTAAGACGAGAACTATGGAGGATGCAATATTTCAACCTGTTAGCTTATAAGCTGCAACATCTGTGCAGCAAGGTTTACTGCATAGATGGTGAATATATTAAGCTTGGTTAATGGTTGTGTTTTCTGCTTGGTTAACGACTTATGTAGGCGCGATAATAGCGCGAAGCTTTCATTAAGTTACCTTTGCATTATCTGAGGATTCGATATGTTAAACCTTGCAGTGTTACCATTTATGCCCATTGTTGGTGCAATGACGGCCAACCTTAGTCAGTTGATTAGGGGAGAGAATACTCGAAAAATCAGTGTGGGTTTAAAAACATTCATTACCGCATGTGCCGCATTTGCATCAGTCTGGTTTCTATTGCTGGTTACTGCCATCTACACTGGCGGGGATACCAATACCGCAGCAGGCGTTGAAGTGCTTGCGCTATTTGTCGCTGGTCTAGCCGTGTTTTCAATATTTAAATTGGACCGTTTTATTGGCGAACGCACCCAAGTGTGGTTATTCCGTCTTGCGTTACCCATTATGGTCATCTCCTGTTTGACAGTGAGCCTATTTGGCTAGCACTTTTTATAGAAGTAGTACTTTGAAGATGATTTAATGCGTTCCTTTAAGGTAGATATGATTGCAGTGTAAGCTTTTTACTTAATCAGCTAAGTCATCCTCTTCAGCATTAGACTAAATAGATTGAATTTGAGTAAATAATCAAGCTCATAAGGTCAACAGGCCGTAATCTTAGATACTCGCCTTCTTAAAATTGGAGTACACTTTAGCTATCTATCTTTATAGGGTGAGTACCGATGGCTGGAAAGGAAAGAGCGATCACGTTACGTTTTTTGGCAGAGCCTGCCGATGTGAACTTTGGTGGTAAGGTCCATGGTGGAGCGGTAATGAAATGGATCGATCTCGCGGCTTATGCTTGCTCTGCAGCGTGGAGTGGTAAGTATTGCATTACCGCCTATGCAGGGGGGATACGTTTTGTTAAGCCTATTCATGTAGGCAACATCGTAGAGGTCAGCGCTAAAGTCATTTATACCGGCCGATCCTCAATGCATTTAGGGATTGATGTTAAAGCTGGTGACCCTAAAAATCCCGAACGTCATTTAACTACCCATTGTATTGTGATTATGGTTGCTGTGGATGACTCTGGACAGCCGACAGAAGTCCCTGAATGGGTGCCTGAGTCGGAAAATGACATTCAGATGCGCGAATCGGCAATCCGCCTCATGGAAATGCGTAAGAAGATTGGTGCTGAGATGGAAGCCCATCTAAAACCCTAATACTGTAAAAAGGCGCATTTATGCGCCTTTTTTATTTAGTTGGCTGGACTGAGCAAGACTCATATCGATGACTGACAATCCCTACTTTTTAGCACTGGATTACGGCACTCAAAGCGTACGCGCGTTAGTGTTTGATCTGCATGGCTCTTTAATCGCTAAGGCACAAATAATCGTTGACCCCTATATTGACGATGAGGTAGGGGCGGCGATTCAGGAACCTGACTACTGTTATCGCCAATTGGTTGATGTGGTCGTGGATCTGTTTGCAAACAGTCAAGTAACACCCAATCAAATCAAGGCGGTGGCATTAACGACACAGCGAGCTTGCACCGTACTTTTTGATGATGCGGGTAACGCGAACTCCCCCATCTATATGTGGTCAGACAGAAGGCTCGCGTCGAGACCTTTACCTAAAATGTCGTGGTATTTTCGACTGGGTTTCGCCGTTAGCGGGCTTTCAAGGCGTATCAATTATCTTCGTAGCGCGGCGAAAGTTAACTTTATCCATCAAGTTGAGCCACAGAAGCTTACCCACGCCGCTAAAGTTGGTATGTTTAGTGGTTATTTACTGCAAAGAATGACCGGACACCTCATCGATAGCCGTGCAAGTCAGGTTGGATATTTGCCTTTTGACTATAAACGCCAAGCGTGGGCGTCGACACGCAGTTGGCGTTGGCAGGCATTGGCAGTTAGACCTAATCAAATGGTGTCATTAATCTCGCCCGCTGAGTGCGTAGGTGATGTCGCTGAGCACTTTGCGCAAGATTCAGGTTTACCGACTCATCTACCAATTTTTGCTGCCGGGGGAGACAAAGCGTGTGAGATGTTTGCCACCGGCTGCGGTGAGGCTGGCGTTGTGACAGTCAGCTTGGGAAGTGCAGCTGTGATCGCGTTAGGAACAAATCAATACCGCGAAGCGTATCGCTATTTGCCGGCATTTCCCTCCTTAAAACCACAAGCATTTATGACCGAGTTGCAATTGGAGCGTGGTTTTTGGTTACTAAGTTGGCTAATCAAAGAGTTTGGTCAAGCTGAGGTGATAGAATCTCAACGATTAGGCATCAGTGCAGAGCAATTAATTTCTCGTTTAATTGACGACGTACCTATTGGTGCTAAAGGCTTGATGTTGAGCCCAACTTGGGCGCAAGGGGTTATTTACCCAGGCCCCGAAGCACGAGGTAGCATTGTTGGTTTTACGCCAGAGCATAATAGGCTGTGTTTATATCGCGCTGCGATTGAGGGCATACTCTTGACCTTGAAATCAGCTCTAATACGCTTAAGCAAAATAAGCCAAGCGCCGATCAACTTGATTAGAGTCAGTGGCGGCGGCGCACAAAGTGATATCATCATGCAGATGTGCGCCGATGTGTTCGACTTGCCGGTTGAACGATTACATATTTATGAGGCATCGGGACTAGGGGCTGCGATGTGCTGTGCGGTGGGCGCTGGCTATTATGGCGATGTTGAAGCCGCTCGTCGTGAGATGACCCATATTGGCCAGCGGTTTGAGCCGATCGCCACCCATGTTGTGCAATATCAGCACATATTTAAGATTTATAAAACGCTGTACCCACAAATAAAGCCTTTTTATAAGGCACAATCATAAAATTTGGTTAATAAACAAATATAGGATTTGAGATGGCGAAAGTAGCATTTATTGGCTTAGGCGTGATGGGATACCCGATGGCGGGACATCTCGCTAAACATGGACATGAAGTCACTGTTTATAATCGTACCACTGAGAAAGCGGCTAAGTGGGCCCAAGAGTTTGGTGGACGTTACTGCGAAACGCCTTTCGAAGCGGCAAAAGCGCAACAATTTGTGTTTGTCTGCGTTGGTAATGATGATGATCTACGCTCTGTCGTTGTGGGTGAAAAAGGAGCGTTGGCGGCAATGAGCCAAGGTGCGGTGCTGGTTGACCATACAACCGCCTCCGCTGATGTGGCGCGTGAAATAGGGGCTGCTGCTATGGCTAAGGGCGTAGGTTTTCTTGATGCGCCAGTTTCCGGTGGTCAAGCAGGTGCTGAGAACGGTGTGTTAACCGTCATGCTTGGTGGTGAAATGTCGGTTTTTGAATCGGTTAAGCCTGTGATACAAGCTTATGCTCGTTGCGCTGAGTTACTCGGCCCAATAGGCAGTGGACAGCTGACAAAAATGGTTAATCAGATCTGTATTGCTGGCGTTGTTCAGGGCTTAGCGGAAGGGTTGCATTTTGCGCGTAGTGCAGGGCTTGACGGTGAGAAGGTTGTCGAAGTCATCAGCAAAGGCGCCGCACAATCTTGGCAGATGGAAAACCGCTATCAAACAATGTGGCAAGGCGAGTATAACCTAGGCTTTGCGGTGGATTGGATGCGTAAAGACTTAGGCATTGCCTTAGATGAAGCTCGTCGCAATGGCTCACAATTACCGCTCACAGCCCTTGTGGATCAATTCTACGCCGATGTACAACAGCAGGGCGGAAATCGCTGGGATACTTCCAGTTTACTGGCGAGATTAGAAAAAAATAGAAAATAGTGAGATATAAAAAGGACTGGTTACCAGTCCTTTTTATTAGCTGTGGTGCTTAAGCGGATTATCGTGAACCCATGTTAACAACACTTACACGGGATCGACGACGATATGTTCCAGTTCGACAACCGCAACGGCATGCAGTGCATCCATAGTGGCACCGACTAATGAAATTTTACCTTTACCAGACTCAATAAGCACAGCGCGATTGATTTCACTGAAATCGCGATTATGACGTGACATTGTCGACAGTGCCATTTGCATCGGTAGCATCGACGGGTTAAATGCTGCATTTTCGGCGTAACGCCCGCAGAAGGTTTGGCCATCTTTGGTTTCTAGTACGACAGCGGCATAACTACCGGTATACGGCGCATAACTCAAACTCGCTTGGTCGAGTGCTTCAATCACCATAGGGTCAGCACTTTCTAGTGCAAACTCCTGTTGCTGCTTAGACAGCAGTGGCGCAGTGATATCGAGATCACTTGGGCCAAACGCATACGGCAAGTAATGAGACAGTGGTTGTATCGCCTGATCGGGGAGATGGATCTTAATGCTCTGACCTGAGACCAACTCATTCATAAATTGACGGCAGTGTCCGCATGGTGAGAAGTTAACGATGACATCTTCGATAACTGTTTCACCACTTAACCAGGCATGACTAATAGCACTTTGCTCTGCATGAACACTGTGAAAGAGTGCTTCGCCATTGAGTTCCATATTGGCACCCATGTAGATATCACCGCTTTGACCTTTAGCGATAGCGCCGACATAAAACTCACTGATTGGTGGTTTTGCGAGTGCCGCGGCCACTGGCAACATGGCAAGCAAAAGCTGATCCGTGGTCATATTGGTGGCAGCACAGAGATCGGCAACTTGCTGGGCATCGATGTGGCCACAAAAATCTTGGTGTAATAGTGGTACCAAGTTATCTGCAAGTGCTTGAGGCAATTGAGCTATGCAGTTAACAAATCTATCTTGCATGAGCTTGATCCTTAATTGTTAAGCTATTGGAAAATCATTCTAGTAATTTAGTTACAATCTAAATGAGATCTCGCTCCCATTTTTTGGCGCTAAACCCCTAGAGATTGCGAAGATAATGACATAAAGCCGCTAATAACTTCTGCTTTTCTTCATCTGCAGCAGTATCGTTAAGCAGATTTTCAAGTTTGAGCATGTAATCGGGATCACTGAGTCTTGTTTGGCAAAACTCTCTCCAGCGATACTGTTCAGCGTCATCTAATGTTTGTGGATAGTTACGTGCTCGATAGCGAAACAGCATCTCTTTCAATCTAGGATCGTCAAAATGCAGGTCCAATGCAGCTAAGTTATGAGGTTGAGTATGACGGATAATTTCCATCTTATTTTTATCTGCACTGCTAAAGAAGCCGCCGCTATAGAGCTGCAAATCGGGATCGCTGATCTCATTACTGTGCTCAACATCAAACACTGCAACCAGTTTTTCTCGTAATTCTGGGTGTTGACGTAGGCGTTTGTATTGCTGACGGGCAAACGCTTTATCGATTGATAAACGCTCAGCATTTTCATCAGTTAAGGTTTTTGCCGGTGAGATAAAAGGACACTTGTTAATATGGATCTGCTTGAGGCCAATTGGCGGTTCATCGGGGGCCAGGTCCGAGCGAGGCGTATACATGCGGGTGCGAATTTGCTCTATGTCGAGTTCAATTAACGGCGAGATATCCATGGCCAAATTTACACAGATAATGGCGTTTTTATTAGTGCTGTGATGTGCCACTGGTGCAATAATCGTAGTGCAACCGTTGAGTGCACTAATTTTGGAGCTCACATGCACTAGCGGCTGCATGTTAAGCACATCTATCTGTTTGTTGACCTCATTTTTCTGGCGCAGGCTAAAGTAGTACTCGAAGAGTTTTGGCTGCACTGACTTTATCAATTTTGCCATTGCAATGGTTGCATAGACATCAGACATCGCGTCATGGGCTTTCTCATGGGCCAGCCCATTGGCTTGACTAAGGTGTTCCAATTTAAAGCTCGGGCTACCATCTTCCTTTGTCGGCCAATTAATGCCATCTGGGCGCAGTGCATAACAAGCTCTGACTAAGTCTATGATGTCCCAGCGTGAGTTTCCCTGTTGCCATTCGCGTGCGTAAGGGTCATAGAAGTTACGATAAAAACCGTAACGACTGACTTCATCATCAAAACGGATAGAGTTGTAACCCGCGACACAGGTGTGGGGCTGAGAAAACAGTTCATGGATTTTGCCCATAAACTCTGCTTCTGGAACCCCTTTAAGGTTAGCGAGTTGCGGTGTGATGCCAGTGATCAGTATCGCTTCTGGTGAGGGCAAATAGTCGTTTGCTACTTTACAATAAAAGGTCACTGGCTCAGAAATAATGTTGAGATCTAAATCGGTTCTTATCCCCGCAAATTGAGACGGTCTATCTTTGGCCGGATTGGCACCAAAGGTCTCATAATCGTGCCAGAAGATAGTAGCTTGTCTATTTGTGTTCATTAGTGTGCTCAGTTGTTCGTTTTTTAACAGTGTTACAGTGGTTTAGCATTTTAAAGTGTCCAGCAATGTTTGTTTCAAACTGATTATGATTGTTAATGTTCAGTGTTGTTGTGTACGCTTCTGCGTACAGAAAACTTATGGGTGTGTACATAATATATGGGATTAACAAGTTCACAATTACAAAAGCTTTTAAATAAAATACACGATAAGCCTTTTGAGCTTTCAGATAGAGACTCTTTAGGCGTAAGAGTTTCAGCTAAAGGCAAGGTTGCTTGGCAGTATCGGTTTAGAATTAATAAGAAATCAGATCGGGTAACCTTAGGCTATTACCCAGATATTACTATTGCTGATGCAAGATTGAAAGTACCACTGCTAAGGGGAAGTGTGCGACAGATAATGGCGGAAAATTAAGCCTCGGCACAGCAGGAGCTATCGTAGGTGCATCATTAGGTGGCGTAGGCATTGCTATGATGGGTACTGCATTTGGTGCACCTTTAGCTGCAATTCTTGGTCTAGGTGGAATAATTTCAGGAAGTTATCTGGATTCATTTAATCTACTTTCAACCGATAAATCACTTAAAACTAAAGTATCAAAAGAGCTGCATGAAAAAATAAAACATGATGCAGAGTATCTAGGAGTGGATGTTGAGCAATTGCTACTCATAATGATTCATAGTTTCTATGAGCGGGATAATACCAAAGTAACTCCAGTTACTATTAAAGCTTAACTTAATAACAACTTTGTGTATGGCCAAGCCCAATATCTTGTTGATGTTTGTTCTTAATCATTGATACGATTTCACTTTATGTACATACTTGCATTTTTTATAGTTCAAACAATAGCAGACCTGCCTGTCACTCATAGGGCTAACTATTGGCGTCATTAGAGCTTTCATAAATTTTAGTAAAGAGAACACTATGAGTAACTTGTCTTCAGCTGTTTTGAAAGCCTTAGAAGAAACCCCTAACCAGACTGCAAAAGGTTTAGCACAGAAGTTTGATACCAATAAAAAATCAATAAATCAGTGTTTATATTTCGACCTGAAAGACAAAGTGCAAATAAATGCGTACTATCAATGGTCTCTGATTAAAAGTAACAACAATACCCCAGAGAGAGACCCGTTAGAAGCAAATGACAAGGAACGTGACGCTACTATGGAAAATCAAGCCTCCGAAACCACAAATGACAACTTTGCCTTTGATTCATTACAGGCCATTAGAAATAGATTACTGGATCTTACAGGCAGAAACAGACTACTTAACTTTCGTCATGGTAAAAGTGGTTTTATTCGTGTTATCGACGAGATGCCAAACCAACTTGCAACTGAGCTTCTAGATAACCACCAATTCAAATTTACACCTGTTGATGAGCCAAAAAGAGAGGAGCTCATTGAACATGGTTACATTGCCATTGACGATAAGGGTCAAGAGATCCAAATCAAGTCTGATCCCACCGCAAAGGAGTGGGCTAAAATAAAAGGACTTAATACCAGCTATGAACTGCCAGTAAGCACTAAGTCAAAAGACAGTAAGCACAAAGATTCAAACATACAGTCAATCCTGTATCCAAGGGAGTTGGAGGCTCAGCTTCGAAATATTAGATCAAAAGCGAACACCGCCATAGAAGAAACGGGCGCAAATATTTTGTATCTTGCCTTTGGTTTTCTTGAGTGGTTTGAAGATGAAAATTCAGATGTCGCTAGGCAAGCTCCCTTATATTTGATTCCAGTAAAAGTCGATAGAGCCTCATTGGATAAAAAGATAGGAACCTATACCTATACCGTTGAGTATACGAGTGAAGATATCATTCCAAATCTCTCCTTAAGTCAGAAGCTTAAGCATGACTTTCACATACACCTGCCTGAAATTGAAGATGATCTTCTACCAGAAGAGTATTTTGATCTTGTGGAGCAAACTGTCTTACGCCAAAAGCCACAGTGGACATTGAAAAGATTTTCAACATTGGCGATGTTCGATTTTGGTAAGTTGCTCATGTATCTTGACCTTGATCCCGAGCGTTGGCCACAAGGTGAAAATAACATTCAAAACCATAGTATTTTGCAAAAATTCTTTGCTAAAGAGGGGATGGAGAATGGTGACTCTGGTTCAAGTTTTGGCAATGAGTACGCAATTGATCAACTTGCGGATGTGCATGAACGTTATCCTCTAATTGATGATGCCGATAGCTCGCAGCATAGCGCTCTGGTTGATTCTATTGAAGGTAAAAATGTTGTTATTGAGGGGCCTCCAGGATCAGGAAAATCACAAACGATCACCAACCTGATTGCAGCAGCAATATCACAGGGTAAAAAGGTCCTTTTTGTTGCTGAGAAGATGGCAGCACTTCAAGTCGTGAAAACACGGCTACAAAGAGCTGGACTCGGTGATTTTTGTTTAGAGTTACACAGTCATAAAACCCAAAAGAAACAGGTTTACGAGAACATTTCTCAAAGAATACATAAGCAAGGTGAATATCGGTACCCATCCTCGATAGACATCGATATTCAAATGTACGAAGAGAAAAAACAGTCGCTGAGTGACTATGCCGAACTTATCAATAGTCCATGGAAAAATACCGGACGAACCATTCATCAGGTATTCGCTACAGCAACACGCTACCGTGAAGAGTTTGCTTCTGTAAAAATAGAAGAGATCAAACCCTCTCATATTAACGGTGGCAGTTTCGATGAAGTGTCGCTAATCAGAACAACTGATGAGTTGAAGCGGTATGCTGACGTATATAATGAAGTTAAAACGCAACTTGGCTCCAATGCCGAATTGTCAGATCACCCCTGGTTTGGGGTTTATAATAAATCGATTCAGCTATTCGATTGTGATGATATCTGCGCGTTATTGATACCCGCCAATGATAGCCTAACGGCATTAGCACACGCTTCCATATCGCTATCAGAGCAAGTTGGGGGGGATGCTTTAGACAGCATTGACTCATTAGAAAAAATATTCAGTGACGAAGAGATATTACCTGAGCTTTCAGGGCGGGAAGACTTCACTGCTTTAACATCTATTTTTAAAGATGAAACTGTTAAAAAGCAATTGCTTGTTTACCTAAAAGAGTACAAATTAGCGAGAGATATACTCCTCCAGATAACCGCTGAATTTGAATCCAATGTATTAACCGATGCTAGTGCGTTAGATAGTATTGCCGCATCAAGTAAAATACTGAAAAGTTTATTTATTGAAGACAATAGTAAGCTGTCCGCTATTTTCAACACCGCACAGAAAACTAGCACTCTTCACCAATTATATCTCTCGTTGATGCAGGATGTGAGCACGCTAAAAGAGCAGCTTCCAAATTTATCTGAGTCATTAAAAAGTGATTTCAATAGCTTTGTAGAGCTGTATAAATATTTGTCCTATTTTTCTAAGCTAGAAAATACATACATTTCACGCAGGGATGAACTGTTCGACAATGATCTGCTCGATCAACACCTGCCAAAGTTACTACAGATCATTACTGAGCTAAAGGTCCTACGTGAGCGGCTTGAAGTGTATTTTGACTTAAACCAGCTCCCTACAGTTGCAGAACTGAAATCCGTCAAAGAGACCTTTGCCGAGGCAGGCTATTTTTGCTGGTTCGATAGTTCATGGCGCGATGCAAGGGGGACATTGCTAAGAATTTCTAATAACAAAAAGCAAAAAACGAAAAAGCTAGTAAAACATCTAAGCAACCTCATTAGTTATAGAAAGCTATTGGATCAATTAAATAGCGAGCCACTTTACCGCACATTGCTGCAAGGTGAGTACCAAGGAATCGATACTCCAATTGAGGAGATTGCCGAGATTAGAGGTTGGTATGCAGAGGTCAGAGCATCTTTTGGCATTGGCTTTGGCCGCAAAGTACAATATGCCGACTCATTGTTAGCATCAAATGATCAGCTGTTTAAAGGCATTAAGCATCTAGCAACGTCTAAAACGATACAAGAGTTGGCGGATTTTTCCCAGCTTCACCAAGATATTAGCGAATCGATAACACACGCCATATTCAACGATCATGACCTCGATTTTGGTGATGAGCTACACGGCATTGCTTCACTGTATGCAAAGCTCAATTCTTCAGTAAAATCATTACAAACAGCTTGCGCCAATGATCTAACATTAACGCAATTATCATTATGCTTAGAGCAGGCTGAGCAGTTAAAGCAACTAGATCTAAAATTAGCTGAAAGGCAGAGTTGCTGCGACATTTTTGTAGAGCTTGATCCATTGTCGGCATTAAAAAACTGTGATTCAAGTGTTGAAATAATTAACGATACTTTAGTGCTCAATGAAGCCATTCAAAAGCTACAATCCAGTCAATTACAAGGTTACTTCTTAACGCCAGTGACTAAAGACAATGTACAAGCACTGCGAGATACTATTAATGCTGTTAAGCAACAGTATCATCATTACATATCATCGTTTAGACACTTTGAAGAAAGGACCGAACTTGATGAGATGGCTTGGTATGATGTCGATGATTCTACCATTGCCTCAATGATCACACGCAACCAAACAGCGATAGATCAACCCCGATGGCTCAGCACCTGGATAGATTTTGTGCGTATAAGAACGTCACTGTCTGAAAAAGGGTTAGAAAACCTCCTTCGTTATACCGAAAAAGGCGAGCTTGAACTTAATGAGATTCAGCAGATCTATACCTATTCAGTGTTTGATATCCTTGCAAGAGAGATCATAACCGAGCGCCAAGCATTGGCACATTTCTCCGGTGCAGATCAAAACGCTATCCGTAAACAGTTTAGTGAGTATGACAATAAGCTTAAAAAACTACAGCAGGAGAAGATAGCTTTTCAGGTTGCAAGCCATGGCTTTAATAAAACTCAACCGGGTATTACTGGTGGTCGTGTAAGTTCCTACACAGAGATGGGCCTAATCAATCACCAAGTAAACCTAAAAACACGTCATGCCCCAGTTCGGCAGCTAGTAAATAGAGCAAGCCAGTCGCTTGTCGCCCTCAAACCTTGTTTTATGATGGGGCCTCACTCTGTTGCCCAGTATTTAACGCCTGGTTTGATAGAGTTCGATATTATCGTGATGGATGAAGCGTCGCAGATAAAACCCGAAGATGCCTTAGGCACTATTGCACGTGGTAAACAGCTAGTTGTAGTGGGCGATCCTAAACAGTTACCACCCACGAGCTTCTTTGATAAAGCCATTGAAGTCGAAGATGAAGATATTACCGCGATTGAGCAGTCAGAAAGTATACTCGATGTATCACTGCCAATGTTCAATGCTAGACGTTTGCGTTGGCACTATCGCTCACGCCATGAAAGCTTGATCGCATTTTCTAACCAAACATTTTATGACAGTAACCTTGTGGTGTTTCCTTCACCATCAAGTAAAAGTGATGAATTTGGTATCAAGTTTACCCATGTAAAGCATGGCCGTTTTGTCAATCAGCATAATATTGAAGAAGCAAAAGTCATAGCCGAAGCAGTTCGGAAGCATCTGCTTCATCGACCTGACGAATCACTCGGCGTGGTATCAATGAGTGCTAAGCAGCGTGAACAGATTGAGCGTTGTGTTGAAGAGCTTTCAAAAGACGATACTCAATTTAGAGATGCATTAGCAAGTAACGCCAATACCGACGAACCGCTGTTTCTTAAAAACCTTGAAAACGTACAGGGTGACGAGCGAGATGTTATCTATATCTCCTGCACCTATGGTCCACAAGATGCGGGGGCTGCGCAGATGCCCCAGCGTTTTGGCCCAATAAACTCAGCAGCGGGCGGTCGCCGCTTAAATGTACTCTTTACTCGCTCTAAAAAGCGTATGCATGTCTTTAGTTCAATGACCGAAGGTCATATCTTGGCTTCAGACACCTCAAGCCCAGGCGTTCACGCGCTTAAAAGCTTCTTAGCTTATGCCCAAACGGGTAAACTTGCACAGCAAACACATACAGGAAAACAGCCCGATAGTGACTTTGAGATTGCAGTAATGAATGCGCTGAAGCTTGAAGGGTTTAACTGTGTACCGCAAGTGGGTGTCGCAGGTTACTTTATCGACTTAGCGGTACAAGATCCTGGCCAGCCTGGGCGTTACTTAATGGGCGTTGAGTGCGATGGTGCCACCTACCACTCAGCCAAATCAGCGAGAGACCGTGACAGATTACGTCAATCGGTGCTAGAGGGCTTAGGCTGGAACATAAAACGTATCTGGTCTACTGACTGGTTTAAAAACCCACAAGCACAACTTAAGCCGATCATAGAGTTATTACATCAGCTGAAAACGGAGCCTACACAGCATACAGTAGATGAGGCAGAATTTGCTGAATCTGAGGTTAATGATATAGAGCAAGTTGTTGAGCAAGAGGAACTACAGCTTAAATCTGTAGAAAGCTTCTGTAAAAATGACGATTCTCTCGCCTCAAAACTTGAAAAGTTTGATCAGGCTGTAATTTCTCCTTCAAGTAATAACGTACCATTAGCGAATCGATTACTACGACCAGCAATGATCGCGGCATTGTGTGAATTTAAACCTATCTCAAAGAGTGAGTTTCTTGAAATGATTCCGGCATATTTAAGAAATGCGACGGGATCAGAGCAAGGTGAATACCTTGAGCAGGTACTTAATATTATTGCTGAAAGCGAACTAGAGATGGATGAATCTTGATATAATCGACATCAAACTAGAGGGCCGCTTGCAACACCCGTTAAAGTGGTTCGCTATGAACAAAACGGAAACGGGAAAATAAAAGAACAGGGATGTCGCAGTGAAAATTCCGCAAGTTAATAAGGCCGAACCAGATGTACTTAGAGTTACGGCTTATGTGCTGCAAAGAGGCGAGGCTAAAGAATCATATAGTGTCTGTGAAGCGGCAAAATCAGCGGAGCTTAATGGTATCAGCGACCATCGAATTGCTGAAATATTAAAAGAGATCTGCCTTGAGCCTGATGGACCAGAAAGTATGGCGAGTTACACCAAGGTGGATGGCAATAACTCACATAATAATCCAGGTCGGTGGCAGCTTAATTCGCAAACTTATTTTAGTTATCTTTCCTATTTATCATTATTACGTTCAGAAGAGTCTATCGAGCTTGCCAAATGCTCGCTTATAGCAGCTGAACAATCGAATACAACATCTAAAACTTCAATGTGGATCGCTACATTATCAATGGTGATAGCAGTAATCGCATTGTTATATGAAATTTTACCAAGAATTTATGCAGGAATGATCAATGGTTAAGCCAGTAGAAAAAAATAAAGCAGCTAAAAAGACAGCTAAAGCTAAAAAAGAGCTCGGCTTTGAAGAAGCCCTATGGGACAGCGCAAATAAACTGCGTGGCAGTGTAGAGTCAGCTGAGTACAAGCACATTGTACTCAGTCTTATCTTCCTTAAATTTATCAGTGATAAGTTTGAAGTACGCAAAGCGGCGATTGCAACTGAGTACGGCAACGAATATCTCGATATGGTCGACTTCTATACCATGGAAAACGTCTTCTATCTTCCAGAAGAAGCGCGATGGTCGTACATTCAAATTAACGCCAAACAAGATGACATTGCCGTTAAAATAGATACCGCTCTGCACAGTGTCGAAAAGAACAATAAATCCCTTACAGGCGCGCTACCTGATAATGTAGTGGTACGGTGAATTTGGCCACCTAGTTAGAGGTGATATCATCACCTCATAAGTTAACAGGTGACACTATGAAAAAACGTACAAGAAGACTTTTTAGCGCAGAGTTCAAACTTGAATCAGCTCAATTAGTGCTAGATCAAAATTACTCAATTGTTGAAGCTGCTCAAGCCATGAGTGTAGGCAAATCAACCATGGATAAATGGGTTCGACAATTAAGAGAAGAGCGACAAGGTAAGCAACCTAAAGCATCACCTATATCACCAGAACAAATTGAAATTCGAGAGTTAAAAAAGCAACTCGCTCGCCTCCAAGAGCACAACGAAATATTAAAAAAGGCCACAGCTCTGTTGATGTCGGACTCACTGAACAATTCTTAATAATTGAGAAACTCAGGCAGAGCTACAGCATAAAAACATTATGCGAAGTGTTCAGTATTCATCGTAGTAGTTACAAATATTGGAAAAAGCGGCCAACAACCATTAATGCCGATAAAGTTAAACTTCGGAGCCTAGTTAGCGAAGTACACACTGCAAGTAATGGGTCGGCTGGTGCTAGAACCATTGCAGATATGGTTAGCCAGCAAGGTGTCTTGCTAAGCCGCTATCGTGCCACTAAGTTGATGAAAGAGCTTGGTATAGTTAGCTGTCAGGTTCCTAAGCACAAATACCGAAAAGGCACGCTAGAACATATTGAAACCCCTAATCACCTAGGTCGACAATTCGCAGTTACAGCTCCGAATGAAGTCTGGGTTGGTGATGTCACCTACGTGTGGGCTGGTAACCGCTGGATGTACTTAGCTGTTGTGATTGATCTATTCGCCCGTAAAGTGATTGGCTGGGCTATGTCATTATCACCTGATAGCCGTTTAACTGGCAAAGCGCTTACGATGGCCTATGAAGGTCGTGGTAAACCTAAAGATGTTATGTTCCATAGCGATCAAGGGACTCACTATACAAGCAGAAAATATCGACAACTTTTATGGCGATACCAGCTCAAACAAAGTTTATCTCGACGTGGGAATTGTTGGGATAATAGTCCAATGGAACGCTTTTTTAGGAGCCTTAAGACAGAATGGATACCAACAACAGGGTATCGTAATTTTACAGAAGCTCAGAACGAAATTACACGATACATAATTGGATATTACTGCCAGCTTCGTCCACATCAATATAACGGCGGACTGACGCCCAATGAATCGGAACGATTGTTCTGGTTAAACTCTAAGATCGTGGCCAATATTAGTTGACCACTACA
>NZ_MCBT01000005.1:0-6029 GCF_001735525.1 Shewanella colwelliana | reverse complement strand
TGTAGTGGTCAACTAATATTGGCCACGATCTTAGAGTTTAACCAGAACAATCGTTCCGATTCATTGGGCGTCAGTCCGCCGTTATATTGATGTGGACGAAGCTGGCAGTAATATCCAATTATGTATCGTGTAATTTCGTTCTGAGCTTCTGTAAAATTACGATACCCTGTTGTTGGTATCCATTCTGTCTTAAGGCTCCTAAAAAAGCGTTCCATTGGACTATTATCCCAACAATTCCCACGTCGAGATAAACTTTGTTTGAGCTGGTATCGCCATAAAAGTTGTCGATATTTTCTGCTTGTATAGTGAGTCCCTTGATCGCTATGGAACATAACATCTTTAGGTTTACCACGACCTTCATAGGCCATCGTAAGCGCTTTGCCAGTTAAACGGCTATCAGGTGATAATGACATAGCCCAGCCAATCACTTTACGGGCGAATAGATCAATCACAACAGCTAAGTACATCCAGCGGTTACCAGCCCACACGTAGGTGACATCACCAACCCAGACTTCATTCGGAGCTGTAACTGCGAATTGTCGACCTAGGTGATTAGGGGTTTCAATATGTTCTAGCGTGCCTTTTCGGTATTTGTGCTTAGGAACCTGACAGCTAACTATACCAAGCTCTTTCATCAACTTAGTGGCACGATAGCGGCTTAGCAAGACACCTTGCTGGCTAACCATATCTGCAATGGTTCTAGCACCAGCCGACCCATTACTTGCAGTGTGTACTTCGCTAACTAGGCTCCGAAGTTTAACTTTATCGGCATTAATGGTTGTTGGCCGCTTTTTCCAATATTTGTAACTACTACGATGAATACTGAACACTTCGCATAATGTTTTTATGCTGTAGCTCTGCCTGAGTTTCTCAATTATTAAGAATTGTTCAGTGAGTCCGACATCAACAGAGCTGTGGCCTTTTTTAATATTTCGTTGTGCTCTTGGAGGCGAGCGAGTTGCTTTTTTAACTCTCGAATTTCAATTTGTTCTGGTGATATAGGTGATGCTTTAGGTTGCTTACCTTGTCGCTCTTCTCTTAATTGTCGAACCCATTTATCCATGGTTGATTTGCCTACACTCATGGCTTGAGCAGCTTCAACAATTGAGTAATTTTGATCTAGCACTAATTGAGCTGATTCAAGTTTGAACTCTGCGCTAAAAAGTCTTCTTGTACGTTTTTTCATAGTGTCACCTGTTAACTTATGAGGTGATGATATCACCTCTAACTAGGTGGCCAAATTCACCGTACCACTACATAATGTAATTAGTGTTGCCTCTGGCTTTATTTTGTCAAAGCATAAAGCGTTGTAAATTCTTAAGATGGTTGATGCTCAAATGCATTCCAAACTTGAGATTGTTCGATGACTCTTACGAATTCATAGGCATTAAATCCTTTTGGATACAATGTAAATGGCTTACGAGCGAATGAGGGAGCAACACTGTCTTCGTTTCGTCCCAAAAGCGCTTTTTCTTGGTTGCAAAGTAAATAAGCGTTGTCTGCCAGTGCAATAAGCAACTCCTGAATTGAAACTTTCATAAAACCAGAGAAAAACTGGTGGTCAAATTCAATGGAGGTATCTGCAATCAAGCCTATTATCCTAGGCTCCCCTGTGGTTAAACCAAGACGACTTGTGAGGCTTTTATCTTCTTGAAGCTTATCTCTGACTAGTTTTTCCTTTTTTCTGACCTGTATTCCAGCCTTTCTTAGCGTTCTATCCCGGTGATAATAAATTTCTGTTTTAGTTGTGCGATTGAAAGTTGATTTGACTTCGATTACAAAAACAGTGTTATCAAGCGAACAAATCAGGTCAATCTCACCCGCTTCCGCACCCTGAGGGCTTGGGTACTCAAAGCTTTTCAGTACTACGAATCCTCTTCGCCTAAAAGCGTCACCTAATTGGTTTTCGATTCTTGTGGTTTCATCTTTTAGGGAGCATCTTTGGTTTGCAAAACGGCGTAGGTTATTCACTGCACTTATAGCACCGTATTGGCTCGACATTAGCCATGGGAGTTGGACACAGTATCTTCCCATCTTAAAAATTGGTTTTTCTGTGAGTTGAGGTAAATTTAGGTACAAGGATCTGTTCAGCAGCTTATTGTGTTTACTTATATCAAGGCACCAAAAATCCATAATAGCTTCCGCTGCTTTGATACTTCCACTTGGGAGCTTTGCTGATATTGTCCAACCAACAATATTGCGGACCTTCTCTTTCCAAATGGACCAAGTGATTGGAAAACGATTTGTCCCCGTAGCGGCTCCTTCTAATGCAAGTTGGCTAACTGCGAGTTGCCAATTGCCTACTTCAATAAACATATCAACAAATGCGGCAATGTGATTTTTTTGATAAAAGGCAGTCATTAATTCTTGTGCTAACAGAGCTTGAAATAGATTTACACAGAGCCCTGAGGTTGTGGTTACATCAGACGTAAACCCGTATACATTTTGAAGCTCCAGTTGACTAGCAATTGCGTTAACATACGCAACCTGGTTATTTTGGTGGTTTTCAGCTGTTCCAATCTGTTTTGTAACCATATCTGATGCAATGAATTCATCCATCGCCAGATTAAACCAATATCCTCTTAAGGCTTTTAGCCTGTTGCCATCTCGAATCCAATCGTTTGCGGTAACGTCATTATTATGCTCTATTTTTTTTAGGACCAACCTCTCCTTCTCAACTGAGAAGTCTATGGAATCATCGAAACAAAATGGGTGAATACTTTGAGATATAAACTCATCCAGCTCTACTTGAGCCTTAATGAGGTCCTCAAAGCGCTGGAAAATAAAATCTGCATGAGTGTTATCTTTATTTGAAGGGAAAACCAAGGGTATGTGGTACTTTTTTAATGATTCTACAATCTTACTATCAGAAAGGGCTAGGTCTTCAGCAGAGCTGTGTTTTAACTTCCACTCGGTTAGTGTTCTTAGCGCCCTTAACTGAGAATCTGTACTAATACTGCCACCATCAAATGAAATAGCTGGCTCCACTATATGCTTAAATGAATAGACCGCAGAAAAAGACATTAACTCAAAGAAAGTTAATTCCGTGAAATGGGCTCTTAGTTGTTTAAGTAGATTCTGCCTTTCAACATACGCAGCTTGAAACGCTCGACAGGTCGCTAATAAGCTCTTCAGCATATCTGGATTAGTGCTAGAGATGCGTTCAATTTCTTTCCATTTAGAGTGCTGTTCATTTAAAACTATTTGAGAGCGTCGTATAGCAATTAAAACGGTATCTGGTGATTTCCTGTAAAGAAGCGATACGAAAGGTTCATTGGCTACATCTTCCTGAGAGAAGTAGTTAGCTAACGCTGAAATGAAGTCATCGGTTTGGTACAGCTCAGATGGGATATCAAACAAGAAGTTTGAATTCCAGAAGTATTCATGTTGATTTGGCTGTGCTTTACTGCGTTTAGGTGGGGGGCGATATAGATAGGCTTCAATGACTAGCTGATAAGCACATTCAGATAAAGCCTTCCCTTTCAGGGATAGAAAAAGCTTTTCATAGTAATTAATGCCACTGTCTAACATTAGGGAGTCCATTCTCTATTGATGACGAAAATATACACTTATCAACATGTTTTTAAAACATAATATCTATAAATTTTTAATCTGCATGTTTGGTCGCATATGTGTTGAGTGGAAAATAGTGAGTCAAGAGTGAACTAGTCTGTTTCTAGGTAGCTAGAGGCTTACCAAAAACTGAGATGCTAGATATTTTAGAATACTCATTCGTACTTGTTATATGGTTACTTGGAATGATACAGAGTTTTAATACCATATTTCTTTAAAACCAGTTCTAAGATGCCTGCAATACTGGCGACTAAAAACGACCAAGCAAGAAGACCATAAGTCGACGTTGTTAGCGCACCTAGTGCTGAGTCTGGTGATAACGTAGATTGTGCGAAACCATAAAACATAACTAACACTATTATTGAGTAGAAACATAGTCCAAATTTAGTAAAATGGATTTTTGAATGATCCTTATTCATTTCTGATACTCCAGAACCAAGTAACGCCCCAACAGGGGCCAAGCGAAACTAGCCCCTGCGTACGTAGTGCGCATTTCCGATTGGGCTTGTTATGTGTAGGCTGAAAGCACAGTGAACAGATAACTTAAGGGCTGCATGAGCAGCCGAGAGTACCGTCACCTTGCTCCCACTCAGTGTATTCTTCTTCTCCACGACAGCTCGACCTCACTTTATTACATTGTAGGGTTCCGTAACCGACCTTTGAATCAGAAATGTCTGTCATTACGTCGCTAGCAATCCGGTTTTGAATTGAGTTAGTCACACTAGAACACCCAAAAATAAGCCCCAAAGCAAAAAATACTAGAAGCTTCATATGTACCTCCTTGCACATAACGCCCTAATCAGCGAGACATCGTTTGGCGTCGGCTGTAGTTGATTGTGTACGCCCTGCATGGGCATGAACAAATGAAGTGAAAGTCCTCGTAGGAAGGTCAGCGTTAAATAACATGCTGTTATTTAAAGTTAACTACTAGCAAATTGCAAGGGTTTGTCCGCGAGGATTGGTCTTAAGGAAGCCGCGAGCTGATGAACAAGAACATCGTATGAGGCGCAGGCTAGAGGTTTGTTGGCACAAGACAACGAAACCTCGTGCTTTAATGCCCTTTGGGCTGCGCCGAGTGTAATGGCCAAATGGCTTACCACTGATAACAACACACCAGGTTTCCCCATACAAACGAACTCTCTGATTGATAGGTGCTAACTACTAACAGTTGAAGATATTTACCTAGCAACTGTTCTAATGTAGTGGTACGGTGAATTTGGCCACCTAGTTAGAGGTGATATCATCACCTCATAAGTTAACAGGTGACACTATGAAAAAACGTACAAGAAGACTTTTTAGCGCAGAGTTCAAACTTGAATCAGCTCAATTAGTGCTAGATCAAAATTACTCAATTGTTGAAGCTGCTCAAGCCATGAGTGTAGGCAAATCAACCATGGATAAATGGGTTCGACAATTAAGAGAAGAGCGACAAGGTAAGCAACCTAAAGCATCACCTATATCACCAGAACAAATTGAAATTCGAGAGTTAAAAAAGCAACTCGCTCGCCTCCAAGAGCACAACGAAATATTAAAAAAGGCCACAGCTCTGTTGATGTCGGACTCACTGAACAATTCTTAATAATTGAGAAACTCAGGCAGAGCTACAGCATAAAAACATTATGCGAAGTGTTCAGTATTCATCGTAGTAGTTACAAATATTGGAAAAAGCGGCCAACAACCATTAATGCCGATAAAGTTAAACTTCGGAGCCTAGTTAGCGAAGTACACACTGCAAGTAATGGGTCGGCTGGTGCTAGAACCATTGCAGATATGGTTAGCCAGCAAGGTGTCTTGCTAAGCCGCTATCGTGCCACTAAGTTGATGAAAGAGCTTGGTATAGTTAGCTGTCAGGTTCCTAAGCACAAATACCGAAAAGGCACGCTAGAACATATTGAAACCCCTAATCACCTAGGTCGACAATTCGCAGTTACAGCTCCGAATGAAGTCTGGGTTGGTGATGTCACCTACGTGTGGGCTGGTAACCGCTGGATGTACTTAGCTGTTGTGATTGATCTATTCGCCCGTAAAGTGATTGGCTGGGCTATGTCATTATCACCTGATAGCCGTTTAACTGGCAAAGCGCTTACGATGGCCTATGAAGGTCGTGGTAAACCTAAAGATGTTATGTTCCATAGCGATCAAGGGACTCACTATACAAGCAGAAAATATCGACAACTTTTATGGCGATACCAGCTCAAACAAAGTTTATCTCGACGTGGGAATTGTTGGGATAATAGTCCAATGGAACGCTTTTTTAGGAGCCTTAAGACAGAATGGATACCAACAACAGGGTATCGTAATTTTACAGAAGCTCAGAACGAAATTACACGATACATAATTGGATATTACTGCCAGCTTCGTCCACATCAATATAACGGCGGACTGACGCCCAATGAATCGGAACGATTGTTCTGGTTAAACTCTAAGATCGTGGCCAATATTAGTTGACCACTACA
>NZ_MCBT01000004.1:0-56232 GCF_001735525.1 Shewanella colwelliana | reverse complement strand
TTCAGTGCCTGACCACTCTGTAACCTAGGCTACTTAGTGTTTCGACTTGTCTCTGCGAGCTTTGCCGTGTCAGTGGATGCGCATTATAGGGAGCCACTCATTTTACGCAAGGGCTTTTTATAAAAATAACGATCGCTCGCCGATCTTTTAAACATTACGCTGTTTTTTCTAGCACCCTGGACCTTTTATGTTCGATTTGGGTACCAGTATTAGACGACCACAAGTAATTAAGTTCGTTTTTTCATCAATATACTAGTGTAATTACTAATAATTCATTACCATATACGAGCTATTAACAGTTAATTATCATTATTCTTTAGAGAACCTATTATGCAAAAGCCATTTCTTATAGTTTTGATCGTCGCCGTAGTTGGCGCATTGGCAATATCTCAGTTTACGCCAGATATCTATTCAGCAATCGCATTTTTCACTGGTGCCATCATCGCAAGTGTTATCTATACGCTACAGTCTTCGCAATCTGCACCAGTTACTAACGAACAGTATAAAGGTCCAACAATGACTTTATATGTTGGTAACCTGCCTTACCGTGTACACGAAGGTGAAGTTAAGGAGCTATTTGGGAAATATGGTCCTGTCAATTCAGTGCGACTTGTAAGAGATCGCAAAACGGGTCGACGTAAAGGGTTTGGATTTATTGAGATGTCAGAAGCTGGTGCAACTAAAGCGATGGCCAAACTTAATGAGTTTGATTTCCAAGAGCGTACACTTAAAGTCAGAGAAGCTAAGTCGCAAGACGCTGATAAGAGCGAATCTGCTGCAAGCTAGCTTTATCACTTTATAACATGCACATTCATTTTCATGTTTTGCATGTTATAAAGCTCATCAGTAGGCTGTCATAAATCGGTTTACTGATGAGAATCCCCATTCACGTAATGTCGCCTCCAATCCACTACCTATCTTGTTCGTTGTAAATAGCGCGTGACAAACACTATTGCCTTCTGAAGTAGCAGGCTCACCAACAATCACTTTTACTCGTGCAGCAATTGCTTTTGCTGAATCGAGCAACAGCACGCTCTCTCCCAAGTAGTTTTGCAACTCGCCTTTTAAAATCGGAAAGTGGGTACAGCCTAAAACAAGCGTATCAATACCAGATTGCTTAATCGGTGCTAGCACCCTATTCAGTTCAGCTTGGTCAATGTGCTCTTTTGCTAGCTTAGACTCAGCCATTAATACCAACTGAGACGAGCCGAATCTCTCGACCTTACAATCTGAGGCAAACTGACAAATAAGATCATCGGTATAACTACGGTTTACCGTACCTGGGGTTGCGAGCAAGCCTATATGTTTGGAGGTCGATAACTGGGCCGCTGGTTTTATGGCTGGCACCACACCCACGATGGGCACGGTTAACTTTTCACGTAGCGAAGGCAAAACCAAGGTACTAGCACTATTACAAGCGACAACGACAACGTCGATACTCAACTCAGTCACAGCAGCACTGATTAGTGATACACACCCTGATATAAGTTCTTGCTCATCCAACTCCCCATAGGGCAAGCGAGCATTGTCAAATAGGTAGTAGTAATTCGCATTAGGTAGGGAGAGTTGTAACTCTGAGAATATAGATAACCCTCCCACACCAGAATCGAATACTAAAATAGTTGCTGACAATTATAGCTCTCCATAGAAACAGTAAAAGGTAATGCGCGACGGATTTCCCCATCGCTAACGATAATTCGAAAGCCAGAGACTAGACATCATCGCTAGGTAGTATACTATTTGCGCCCCCAATGATAGCAATGGTGTTTACAAATGAATTTAGAAGCAATGGATCCTAACCAATACGAAGCGCAACTCGATGCGAAGCGTGAAAAATTAGCGCAACTTTTTGCTGACTTTACGACACCAACATTGGAAGTTTTTGCCTCTGAGCCCAAGCATTATCGGATGCGCGCTGAATTTCGTGTTTGGCATGATGGTGACGATCTTTACTATTATATGTTCGATAAAGTACTGAATCAAAAAGTACGTTGCGAACAATTTTTACCGGCAAGCGCTTTGATAAACGCCATGATGCCTGCGCTGATGGAGGAGTTGCGTCCAAACTCTATCTTGCGCCATAAGCTTTTCCAGGTAGATTTTCTCTCTACACTTAGCGGTGAAATATTAGTGTCGTTACTGTATCACAAGCAGTTAGACCAACAGTGGCAAGATGAAGTGCAAGCGCTTAAACAACGCCTGTCACACCAGTTCAATGTCAATATCATTGGCCGAGCTCGTAAACAAAAGTTGGTTATCGATAAAGATTTTGTCATCGAGTCACTACCTGTGAATGGCGAAACGCTAATCTATAAGCAAATTGAAAATAGTTTTACTCAGCCCAATGGCAAGGTATCAATTAAGATGCTGGAGTGGGCTATCGATATCACCAAGCAAAGCTCAGGCGATCTATTGGAGCTTTATTGCGGCAATGGAAACTTTTCAATTGCTTTGGCGCAAAACTTTAATCGTGTATTGGCAACTGAATTAGCTAAGCCCTCTGTTGATTCTGCCCAATTTAATATCCAAGCCAACAATATCGACAATCTGCAAATTATTCGTATGTCGGCAGAAGATTTTACCGATGCACTAGCTAAGAAACGCAGCTTTAGACGCTTAGAAGGCGTAGATTTAGACAGTTATAACTGTAATACGATTTTTGTTGACCCACCGCGTGCAGGCCTTGATGATAACACTTTAGCTATGGTGCAGCATTACGAGCGAATTATGTATATCTCGTGTAATCCACAGACCTTGATGGACAACCTCAACGTATTAGAGAAGACCCACAAGATCACCCGCTTCGCATTATTCGATCAATTTCCGTATACCGATCACATGGAATCTGGCGTACTACTTGAGCGCCGCTAAATGATTGACAATAAAAAAGGGCTTTAAAGCCCTTTTTTATTGCGTTTATATCAGCGATTTTCCATCTTGTGCTGTAAAGCCTCAGCGCCTTTTGCCACCATACGTAACTGGATAACTAAACGATCGGCCAACACTTTACGATCAACACGTTTCATATCCAGTGCCGCCGCCCCCGCATTAAAGACTAACGTCACTAACGCCTCTGCTTGAGCACGCGCTAACTCAGGAGAGCGTTTTGCTGTTGCCTCAGTGTAATGCGCAAGTTCAGAGATAAAGTGTTCAATCTCTCTAGCTACCGCGGCACGAAAAGGGGCAGAGGTTCCAGAACGCTCATGCAGTAAAATACGAAACACGTTGGGATTAGATTCCAACACTTCCATAAAGGTATCTACCGATATACGAATAACACTGCCACCAGCTTCGGCTCGCTGACGCCCCTTTCGCATCATCTGCCTTAGCGTTAAACCACCTTCATCAACCATGGTTAACCCAAGTTCGTTCATATCTTTAAAATGACGATAAAACGACGTAGGTGCGATCTTGGCCTCGCGAGCCACCTCACGCAAACTCAGGCTAGAAAAACTTCGTTCAGCACTTAATTGATTAAATGCTGCGTCAACTAAGGCGCGACGAGTTTTTTCTTTCTGCTGTGCTCTTATGCCCATCATGATGAATCCACTAGATAAAGATAATCTGCAGATAATACCTGCTTTAGCACAAAAACACAGCCCAACTTGACCTCGACAAGCAATCAAGATAAATTAGCTTACAGATGTACGCTCAACTTGTTGTCGGAAAATTATAATGAAAAAACCTCCCCTCATCTGGACTAATGTTTTACTGTTTGCCGTGACGTTTCTCGGCGCAATTATTTTAGTTCCTTGGTACGGTATCACCTATGGCTATGGCTTTGCTGAATGGTTCGCCTTCATAGTACTCGCATTCGCCAGCGGTCTATCTATTACTGCTGGCTACCATAGGCTTTGGTCTCATCGTACCTATAAAGCTCATTGGTCTATGCGATTCCTTTTTGCATTAGGCGGTGCACTAGCGCTACAAAACAGCGCGCTACACTGGTCTTCTGATCACCGCATTCATCACAAGCATGTGGATGACAATGATAAAGACCCCTATTCGGCGAACATGGGTTTCTGGTACAGCCATATCGGCTGGATGCTGCGCGAATACCAAGCACAGCGTTATCATGATTATAAGAATGTCAGAGACTTACAAAATGATAAAATTGTGATGTGGCAGCATAAATATTATCTACCATTGTTGCTTATCATGAATTTCGGCCTACCGGCCTTACTGGGTTGGCTGAATGGCGATGTGTGGGCAATGCTACTAATGGCAGGCTTACTACGATTAGTCGTAGTTCATCATTGCACCTTCTTTATTAACTCGTTAGCACACATCTGGGGCAGTCAGCCATACACAGACAAGAACACCGCCAGAGACAATGGTATATTGGCCGTATTTACTTATGGCGAGGGCTACCACAACTTTCATCATATTTTCGAAAATGATTATCGTAATGGCATTAACTGGTGGCACTATGATCCAACCAAATGGTTAATCAACACCATGGCGTCGATGGGACTGGCAACTCAACTGCGAGTCACACCACAAGAGCGTATAGAAAGCGCTAAATTGCAGATGCAATTAAAGCGAACCCGAGGCCGTGTTGAACAACTGGCCAACCGTGAAGAGGCGCTTGAAAAACTACATGCAGAATATGAGCTATTAAAGCGTCATATCAGTGAATACTATCAAGCTCACAAAGAGTTATTGGATGCCAAAAGAAAACAGCTAAGCAACCAGCAACTGCTACAAAAAGTTGAGCAGCTTAAGCAAGATCTTATTGCACATAAGAAAAACTGGAAACTATTAACCGCCAGCTACGCTTAAGTAAAAAGCTATTTCTCTAAAAGGCCACTTTAACAGTGGCCTTTTTTATAAATAGAGCTGGTGACCCCACATCGACCACAATACCTATTGACCCCAATTGAAGTGCTCTGTAGATGGGTCTATGATGGGCGACAATTCACTTCAACCTAGAGACCCTTTGAGTCCATGTCTGCAGAAAAAATCAAACTCACCGAATACAGCCACGGCGCCGGTTGCGGCTGTAAAATTTCACCTAAGGTCTTAGGCACAATCTTGGCATCGCAGCTCCCCATCTTTGACGACCCTAATATTCTGGTTGGTAATCAGACGCGAGATGATGCCGCGGTGTATAAACTTAATGATGAGACTGGCATCATTAGTACTACTGATTTCTTTATGCCGATTGTGGACGATCCTTTTACCTTTGGCCGCATTGCAGCCACCAACGCAATTAGTGATATCTATGCGATGGGTGGGACCCCTATGATGGCAATTGCAATTCTCGGCTGGCCAGTCAACGTGCTAGCACCAGAAATTGCCCAACAAGTTGTTGATGGTGGACGTCAAGCCTGCGCTGATGCGGGTATCATGCTAGCTGGCGGTCACAGTATTGATGCTCCAGAACCTATTTTTGGCCTCGCCGTCACAGGACAGATCCCCCTAACTGAACTGAAACAAAACAATACGGCCAAGGCAGGAGATACGCTTTATCTCACCAAGCCGCTAGGAATAGGCATTCTTACGACAGCACAGAAACAGAAAAAACTGGCCAATGAAGATCTTAATATTGCCCCCGATGCCATGTGTCAGCTCAATAAGATTGGGCCCGCCATCGCGAAGATCAACGGCGTAACGGCGATGACTGATGTCACGGGATTCGGCTTAGCCGGTCATCTAATTGAAATGTGTCTCGGCGCGAAACTCTCTGCCAAGATACATGTTGACTCTTTGCCTCTACTGCCAAAAGCCAAAGCTTACTTGGAGATGGGTTGTATCCCAGGCGGGACTCATAGAAATTACGACAGTTATGGAGAGCACTTGCCAAGCGTCAATGAAGAGCAAAAAGCCCTATTATGTGACCCTCAAACGAGCGGCGGGTTACTCATCTCGGTATCCAGCTCCCATGAAGCGGAGTTAATTGCACTCTTAGAAGCCAATGATATCGCGCCCATCAGTATTGGCCAATTGGTTGAGAACAATGACGCACTTCAACTGGTGGAACTCATTTGATGCCAACCAATATCGTCCCTAAAAGCAGTTATACCGAGCTCTTTCTTAGCGACCGCCCCATCATGGATGTACGCGCACCAATTGAGTTTGGTAAAGGCGCTTTTCCGACTAGCAGCAATCATCCATTGATGCAGGATGAGGAGCGCAGGCTCGTCGGCACGTGTTATAAACAGCAGGGCCAAGATGCTGCCATAGCACTTGGACACACCTTAGTGGCTGGAGAGCTCAAACAGCAAAGAGTCGATGCTTGGACGACTTATTTCAGCGCCAATCCTAATGCTTATTTATACTGCTTTCGTGGTGGGCTGCGCTCACAACTGACACAAACATGGCTAAAAGAGGCTGGATTAGCGATTCCCTATATTGAAGGTGGCTACAAAGCGATGCGTCAGTTTTTAATAGACATTATCGATACAGCCCCCAGCGTAAAGCCGATGATGATTGTCAGCGGTATGACCGGCAGTGGCAAAACCGACTTTTTGTACAAGCGCAGTGAAGCTGTCGATTTAGAAGGGCTCGCCCACCATAGAGGTTCTAGCTTTGGTCGGTATCACGAACCACAACCCACACAGATTAACTTTGAAAACAGTCTGGCTGTCGCGCTACTAAAACATCAACACAGTGAAGCAAAATCACTGTTACTTGAAGATGAAAGCTTTCTAATTGGCCGTTCTGCGCTGCCACAAGCATTCTATCAAGGCATGCAAGTCGCCAATATATTGGTCTTAGAAGAAAGCAGAGAAGCAAGACTAAACCGCTTACTTAATGAATATGTGCACAAAATGGCCAGCGGTTATATTGAACGCCTTGGAGAAGACGCGGGCTTTACCGCGTTTGGCGAGTACCTGTCCCAAAGCATTACTGGAATCAAAAAACGTATCGGTGGCAAACAGCATGATGAATTACAAACGCTGATCCGCAATGCCTTGGCAATCCAACAAAGCCGCGGTGATACTGAGACCCATCTTGAATGGATAAACATATTACTCAGTATCTATTATGATCCTATGTATCAATATCAGATTGATAAAAAAAGTGATCGGGTGCTTTTTCGCGGCGATCACCAAGCCATGCATCAATGGCTTGACCAAAAAGCTGTAGGCTAAGCTAAAAAGCTAGGCGTTTATCTCCTAGCTTTTTTAAACTCTTAGTCACTCCCAACATAGGGTTACTCTGACTGCAGCACCTCGACTTTAGCACGCAGCAACTGTCGTTCGACGGTCCCAGCGACGGCATCATCTATCTTGACCGTGACTTTCGACCAAAACCGTTTCGGCCGCGTACTCAAAGCATGACCATCTTTATGACTAAAATAGGAACCCCACAACCCGTTTAACGCCATAGGGATGACTGGCACGGTATCACGAGCCAAGATCTTATCGATACCAGGCTTAAATTCTCCTAGCAGGCCATCAGGTGTTAATCTTCCCTCAGGAAAAATACACACTAACTCATCATTTTGTAATGCTTGGTGGATCTGATCAAACGCGCTGTTATAAGTATTCTGGCACTGCCTAGGCGAACAAATCGGGATCACGCCTGCATGACGAAACAGATATTTCAACAGCGGGATCTCACTAATCGATTTATCCATAACAAAGCGGATCGGCCGAGTAGAAGCGCCCATGATAATCAGCGCGTCGACATAGCTGACATGATTACAAACAATCACAGCAGCCCCCTCTTTTGGTAGCTTTGCCCGCCCTTCAACCGTGACACGATAGAAAACATGACTCAGTAAGTAACTGATGAACCGCTGAGTAAACTCAGGTACCTGAGAATAGACATAAAGCGCCACGACAGAATTCAGGAGTGCCAGCAGTAAAAACAACTCAGTGATCGTCCAATTAAGCCCCTCCAACAACACCATAGATAGTAATGCCGAACACACCATAAACAGCGCATTAACGATATTGTTCGCCGCTATCGCCTGGGCACACTCTTCTTTCTTGGCCCGTGACTGAATAAAGGCATAAAGTGGCACAATAAATAGCCCGCCACTCACGCCGACCATAAATAGCGCAAACATGACACCATAATGTTGCGAAGCATCAATAAAGCTGCCGATACTATAGATATAGCTAACATCTATTGGCGCAGGTGGAATCGTCCATAAAAGGTCTACGCCAAAGACCGTTAACCCAAGCACGCCAAAAGGTAACAAACCAAGCTCAACATGACCAAAAGAAAAACGCTCACAAATATATGAGCCAATGGCTATACCGATAGAAAATAGCGCCAACAATAACGAGACGACCGTTGCATCGGCATGCAGGTGTAGCTTGGCGAAGTTAGGAAACTGGGTAAGATACGTCGCGCCTAAAAACCAAAACCAACTGATCGCCAATATCGCCATCCAGATAGTCGGTGTTTGTCTGACCTTGGCGATACTACGCCAAGTTCCTGATAACGGCTCAAAACGTATTTTTTTTACCACGCCCAAAGGGGGCATTGCTGGAATAGCGCGACTAGAAAGGTAACCACAAATTGACAATACAAACACACTCACCGCAGCTGTCACTAAATTATGTTCACTCGCAACAATAAGTCCAGCACTGAGCGTGCCCACTAGAATAGAGAGAAAGGTCCCCATCTCAACCCACGCATTTCCCGTTACCAACTCATCCTCAGCAAGTGCTTGTGGTAGCAGAGAGTACTTTACGGGCCCAAAGTAGGCCGACTGACTTCCGGTTAAAAACAAGAGTAGCAGCATCATCAGGTAGCTCTGGCTCAATATCGCCATAGCTGCGCAAGACATTATCACGACTTCAAACTGCTTTAATCGCCTTATTAATTTGGCTTTATCCATGTTGTCGGCCACCATACCTGCATGAGCAGAAAACAGGAAAAAGGGCAAAATAAAGACCCCGGCAGCAAGGTTTACAAACAAATTAACGCTCATAGGTAAGTCGTTAACTTGGGTATATGTCACCATTAACAGCAAGACATTCTTATAGATATTGTCGTTTAATGCTCCCAAACACTGGGTGGAAAAATAGGGAAAAAACCTTTTAGTTAATAACATGCCGCCTCCTTGTGGCAACCCATGCCAGCTAAATAACCACTCACATGATTTTTTAATAACATCTCCAGCGGTACCTGCTCGATGAATAATTTCTCATCGAGCGCTAACGTCGTCAATCCATGAATCCCACCCCATAGCACTCGGCTCATCACCGCCAAATCTGATGCTGTCGCGCTAGCAAATAGCTGGCACAAACAGCTTTCAACTAACGTGAAGAGTTCATTGATTAGGTTGGCATGTGTCGCCGGCAAAGCTTCATCATTGCTCATTTTTAAACTAAAAACTAATCGGAAAGCATGAGGGTGCTGCAGCGCAAATTGACTATAAATAATAGCCATAGCATCGAGTGTTTCTATTGGAGAAGACCTATCAGCCTGCTTTAACTGACCAAGCAGTTGCGCTAACGTCTGACGAGAAACCGTAAGTAATAGCAGCTGGTAGCTACCAAATACCTTTACTAAGGTACTTGGAGCATAACCGATCATGGTGGCGATTTGACGTAAACTCAGTTGGTTAACATCTTGCTGATGCAGATGATTGATGACCGCAGCAACCGCCATCTGCCTTATTTCATCATGAGTATGCTCTTTCCTTCTTGCCACTTTCCATCCTAGACGATTGACCTTAAGAAGGTGTAAAGCTAACAGCAAACAAAATAAAAAACAATGTTCACAATAAGATTAATACTCAATCACTTTGACGTAGGTTTTCTGGTTAATCAGATAAACAGGGGGAAAAGACTAAACAGTTCGGTTTAGTACCATTAACAATCTATCTTCACCTGCACCAAAATAGTCCTTTTCAAGATTCACCTCTACAAAGCCCAGCGCCAGGTAGAGGTAACGAGCTGGATTGGTTGGTGCAACGGTCAACTTAATGCTTGCAACAGACGCAGGCACTGTGGCCATAGCATCTAAAATTAAACGCTTACCCACGCCATTGCCCTGTGCTGACCTTGCCACGGCGACAGACAATAGCCAAGCGCAATCGGCTTGTTCACTTTGCGCAATCAGAATGTATCCAAGTAGTGAATCTTGCTGATCAACCGCAACCTTTAACCCCGAAGGCCAACAGTCATAACACTGTCGAAAAAAGAAATCCGGATAGCTATGCGCACCGAAGAGTTGCTGCTCAAGCTGATAAACGGCAAGCAGTTCGCCCTTGTCAATTGGACGAACCGTTATGAATTCTGAACTATTCACTAACTAACAGTTCATCCCACGGAAGATGAGTCGATCCAACAACGATAAAATTAGGATTCTCGAGCGACTCTCTTTCGTTATAACTCAAAGGCTGCAGTTCGAGGTCCATGACCTGCCCCCCAGCCTCTTCAATAATGATTTGCGCAGCACCTGTATCCCACTCGCCCGTTGGACCAATACGCACATAGCAATCTGCACGTCCTTCGGCAACTAAACAGCTCTTTAATGCTGCACCACCCAACACAACCAGGTCACAATGTCGTGACTGATTAAACAGTTTTAGCACTGACTGTGGATCTTGACGGCGGCTCACCGCTAAACGCAAAGAAGGTTCATCATCACAGGTCAACTGACGACTAGAAATACGCAACTCACCTTTACAGGAACGCTTATAAGCCCCAAGGCCTGCAATGGCATAATAGATCACCTCAGTCATAGGTACATACACTATGCCCATAATAGGTCGATTATGTTCAACCAAGGCGATGATCACTGAAAAATCGCCACTACCTGCAATAAACTCGCCCGTTCCGTCTAAGGGGTCAACCAACCAATATCGCTGCCATTCAGCACGCTCAGCAAAAGGAATATCGGCATCCTCTTCCGAGAGAACGGGAATATCAGGCGTTAACTTAGTTAGCGCAGAAGTAATGATATTATGGGCCGCAATATCGGCAGACGTCACCGGGGTATTATCAGACTTAACTTCCTTATCAAAGTTACCCTCTAAGTAGATATCCTTGATCGCTATGCCTGCCTCAACCGCAATGGCTATTGCCTGCTCCACATAATCTTCTGGCTTCATCACAACTCCAACAGCCTAAACAGGCAATGCATATATGATAATTTGTAGTAACTACTTTAGTTTTAGATGTTTCTGCGCCAAAAACAAGGCGCTAACGCTTCTCGACTCAGAAAAGTCCCTTTCAGACAAGAGTTCAGACCACTTGCTCAATGGCCAGGGCACCACCTCGATAGGTTCAGGCTCATCGCCCTCTAAACGACTCTCATACAGATCTTCAGCGATAAAAATCTGCATTTTGCTAGCAAAATACCCGGGCGCTAAACTCAGCTCCATTAAATGAGTTAAGGTTTTAGCACCAAAACCTATCTCTTCTTGTAGCTCACGATTGGCGGCTTCTGCTGGAGTTTCACCAGGATCAACTAAGCCTTTGGGGAACCCCAGCTCATAGCTATGCGTCCCCGCTGCATACTCACGCCCTAAGAGCAATTTATCGTCCAACACGGGCACTACCATCACAGCGCCACGGTTATTGCCCTTCATTCGCTCATATTGACGTTCTACCTGATTGGAGAACTTCAGATGCACTTGCTCTATCTGAAACAGACGGCTTTGTGCAACAACTTTAGTATGTAAAATTTGCGGCTTTTTGTCCGACATGGATGTTCCTGATAAAAATGGCGTTTGCTTAACAGTTCAATCTTACTATGATGTGCTTAATCCACAACTCTAGCGATGGAATTTTTTTACTTCTCATATGTTTCCATGGAATAACATAGATACCGTGCTCCTCGATATGGACGGTACACTACTCGACCTTCACTTTGACAACCACTTCTGGTTAAGTGTTGTGCCACAAAGCTTGAGCAGAGAACGAGGGATCAGCCTAGAACAAGCCAATGCCATAGTTGAAATCGCCTATGACAAGGTTTTTGGAACTTTAGAGTGGTACTGTATTGATTATTGGGCTAAAGAATTGAATCTAAATATTCTGGCTCTACACCAGACAATGGTCGACAGGATTCAATTAAGACAAGACAGCCTGCCATTCCTCGACGCACTCGGAAAAGCAGGCAAAAAAAGAATCTTAGTTACTAACGCACACCCTAATAGTCTAGCGCTTAAGCTGGAACACACTGACCTGGCAACCGGGCTAGACGCTATCATCTCAAGCCATGAAACTGGATTTCCTAAAGAGCATCCGCAATTTTGGGCTGCCCTGTTTAATCAATATCAGCTAAATCCCAAACGCTGCTTATTTATCGATGATAGTGAGGCCATCTTAGCCGCGGCGAAATTAGCTGGGGTCCACTATCAGCTTGGTATCAAAAATCCAGACAGCCAGAAGCCCCATAAAATTTTTACTGACTTTCCTGCGATTGATGACTATCAGCATCTGCTTGATGAACTTAATAAGCAAAATTAGCAGCATAAAGCCTTAACCTATGGTCATCATAGCAATAATTTGGTTAATACTTGCGCTACAATAAATACTGTATATACTAACAGGTACTGTATGGAAAGACAGGAACTTTAATGAGACCACTAACCCCAAGACAAGCCGAAATTTTAGACCTTATTAAGCGCAATATCGCCGACACAGGTATGCCACCAACCCGAGCTGAAATTGCACGACGCTTAGGCTTTAAAAGCGCCAATGCCGCAGAAGAGCACTTAAAGGCGTTGGCTAAAAAAGGCTGCATAGAGATCATGCCCGGCACCTCACGCGGAATAAAACTGACGCAGGAAGATGAACCTGAAGAGCTTGGTTTACCACTGATTGGCCAAGTCGCTGCCGGTGAGCCTATCCTAGCTCAAGAGCATGTAGAGCAGCACTACAAGGTCGATCCATCCATGTTCCGCCCGAGTGCAGACTTTCTTTTGCGAGTCCGTGGCGACAGTATGAAAGATATCGGTATTTTAGAAGGCGATCTACTCGCAGTGCATAAAGTTGAGCAAGCGCGTAACGGCCAAGTCGTAGTAGCGCGTGTTGAAGATGATGTCACCGTAAAACGATTCGAAAAGAAAGGAAATACTGTATACCTTCATGCTGAAAATGAAGAGTATTCACCTATTGTTGTCGACTTATCCACCCAAAGTTTAAGCATTGAAGGCTTGGCCGTTGGTGTGATCAGAAATGGAGATTGGCAATGAACAACTTAATAGGCAATGCACCGCGTCATCCAGGTCTATGGGTTGAAATGGGTGACCAGATTAAGCACAGCCACAATGCAAGCATATCGACAGTATCCAGTGTCACACAAGGCAAACAAGAACTGCAGGCATTAACACCACAGCTTGCAAGATTGAGCCAACAAGGTCAGTGGGTTGTACTTATTAGTCCGCCGAATATTGGCTATAAGCAGATGCTGGCTGATGCTGGCGTGCGCATGGACAGAATTCTACTGGTTCACACCAAAGATGAAGTTGAAGCGTTATGGGCTATGGAAAAAGCACTCACTAGTGGCACATCTAGTGCGGTCATTAGCTGGACTCACACCCTTGACGAACGTGATAACCGACGTCTGCAGCTGGTTGCAAAAAACTGCAGTGCACTAGGTGTCGTGATAGAAGAAGGCAATGTTCACTTGCCATCTGCCGCACACAGTTCAGATGATTTAGCCATGCAGCAAGGTTCGCTATTTTCATCTCTGCACTAGCATCTGCAAGAACACTTTCCATACGCAAGCCCCTAACGGGGCTTTTTTTGTCTCTGTTTTTTTTAGAAAAATAAAAGTAAAAGTGATCTTGATCAATATTTGAACACGCATTAAGTTAGTAACAGATATCAACGATTATTTGTTATATCCGAACAATTTAGTTGTCGGCTTCTTTACACTTGGCAGAGTAAACAGCGCCTTGGAATTGAAACTGAAATTCGCCTGATATATTCAGCCGTAAGTGCAAGCGTGGTCACCACCAGCAATAACAATATCTACACCACCAGCGCACTTTGAAGTCATCGTTGCTTTTTTGGGAACTGAAGAGTTTGCATAGAGCCGAGACATACTGTGTGGCTCTTCTTTGTAGTTGCCTTCGCAATTGACAGAGGAGAAGTCTAGTGAAGCAAGTGTTGTATAGTTTGCTGGCGTTACTGTTTACGCCCCCCATACTCGCAGCCGATATGCCCCTAAATATGACCCAAGGGGTAACAGAGATTAGTGGCAAGGTGTTTAGTCTACACATGACCATTCTCTACATCTGCTGTGCCATCGGTGTCGTGGTTTTTGGCGTGATGATCTATTCCATCATCAATCACCGACGCTCAAAAGGCGCCGTTGCGGCCAATTTCCATGAGAGTACTAAGGTTGAAATAGCGTGGACGGTTGTCCCCTTTGTCATACTCATTATTATGGCAATCCCTGCAACAAAGACTCTTATCGCGATGGAAGATCCCAGTAATGCGGACATCACCATCAAAGTCACCGGCTCTCAATGGAAGTGGCATTACAGCTACTTTGACCATGACATAGAGTTCTTTAGCTTGCTCTCTACTCCCAGAGAACAGATTGAAGGCACAGAAGCTAAAGGTGAAAACTATCTTTTAGAAGTAGACAAGCCACTCGTGCTGCCGATTAACAAAAAAATCCGTTTCCTCATGACTTCTGACGATGTCATACACTCTTGGTGGGTACCTGCCTTCGCTGTCAAAAAGGATGCTAATCCTGGATTTATCAATGAAGCTTGGACCCGTATTGATAAACCTGGCACCTACCGAGGCCAATGTGCCGAGCTTTGTGGTAAAGACCACGGCTTCATGCCTATTGTCGTCGAAGCATTATCAGAGGCAGATTTTGAAAGCTGGATACAAGATCAAAAAGCACAAGCTAGTCTAGCAGCTGCGCAAGCCGAAGCAGCACTGAGCCAAACTCTCTCTATGGAGGAGCTAATGGCACAAGGCGAGCAAATATATATGGCGCGCTGCGCCGCTTGCCACCAGCCGAATGGTGCAGGATTACCAGGCGTATTCCCCTCTCTTATTGGCAGCCCCATCATTAAAGGACCCGTCTCAGGTCATATCGATATCGTCTTAAATGGTAAACCTGGTACAGCAATGCAAGCGTTTGCTAAACAGCTAACAGCGGCTGAAATTGCTGCCGTCGTAACTTATGAGCGTAATGCTTGGGGTAATGACTCCGGCGATGCGGTTCAGGCAGTAGACGTCAACTCTGATGGCTCAGCGATTTCGGTAGAGAGCAATACAAAGGCTCCAACTAGGTTACCAGCAAACCTACCAGAAACCGCAGATGTAGTACCAACCGTTGAATCGGCCGTTGCTGCGACCGCAGAGAAAACGGTGGTATTAGATGACTTAACAATGGAAGAGCTCATGGCCATGGGCGAGAAAGTTTATCTAACCAGTTGTGTGGCTTGTCACCAAGCTAGCGGTACTGGACTTCCGGGCGCTTTCCCTTCACTCGTGGGTAGCCCTGTCATCACAGGTCCAGTTTCTGATCACCTCGACATAGTGATCAATGGCAAGGCTGGTACCGCAATGCAGGCATTTAGCGCGCAACTTACACCACAACAGCTAGCTGCCGTGGTGACATATGAACGTAATGCATGGGGAAACAACTCAGGTGATGCGGTTCAGGCTTCAGATGTTGATGGTCACGGAAAGTAAGGGATTAAAATGAGCACAATTACACAAGATTCTCCAGCCGCTCACGACGATCACCATGATGACCATCATCATGGGGCGCCCAAAGGCATTATGCGCTGGATTTTAACCACCAACCATAAAGATATTGGCACACTCTACCTGTGGTTCAGCTTTATTATGTTCCTCACTGGTGGGGCTATGGCCATGGTGATTCGAGCCGAGCTATTTCAACCCGGCCTACAATTGGTCGAGCCAAACTTCTTTAATCAAATGACAACCGTTCATGGCTTAGTCATGGTATTTGGTGCTGTTATGCCAGCCTTCACGGGCTTAGCTAACTGGTTAATCCCCATGATGATTGGTGCACCAGATATGGCCCTACCACGGATGAATAACTGGAGCTTCTGGATTTTACCGTTTGCGTTCGCCATTCTATTAAGCTCCTTGTTTATGGAGGGCGGTGGCCCAAATTTCGGTTGGACCTTCTACGCTCCACTATCAACAACTTACAGCCCTGATAGCACTGCGCTATTTGTATTTTCTGTGCACATCATGGGCATTAGCTCCATCATGGGGGCTATCAATGTGGTAGTGACTATCGTCAATATGCGAGCACCAGGCATGACATGGATGAAGTTACCACTGTTTGTGTGGACTTGGCTTATTACAGCCTTCTTGCTCATTGCCGTGATGCCGGTGCTAGCAGGAACTGTCACCATGGTACTGACAGATAAATATTTTGGTACCAGCTTCTTCGATGCGGCGGGTGGCGGTGATCCTGTGATGTTCCAACACATCTTCTGGTTCTTCGGTCATCCTGAAGTGTACATTATGATCTTACCCTCCTTTGGTATTATCTCAGCCATTGTGCCAGCATTCAGTCGTAAGCGGCTATTTGGTTACTCGTCAATGGTCTATGCCACGGCCAGTATTGCTATCTTATCCTTCCTCGTCTGGGCGCATCACATGTTTACTACCGGCATGCCTGTTTTTGCCGAACTGTTTTTCATGTACTGCACCATGCTGATCGCGGTTCCAACTGGGGTAAAAGTCTTTAACTGGGTAGCCACCATGTGGCGCGGTTCTATCAGTTTCGAGACTCCTATGTTGTTCGCTATCGCCTTTATCATTCTATTCACTATTGGTGGTTTTTCCGGGCTGATGTTAGCCATCACACCTGTCGACTTTCAGTATCACGATACCTACTTCGTCGTTGCACATTTCCATTACGTGTTGGTGACAGGGGCTATCTTCTCCATTATGGCCGCCGCTTACTACTGGCTGCCTAAATGGACTGGCAATATGTATGATGAGCGGTTGGGTAAAATCCACTTTTGGTGCTCAACCATCTCGGTGAATGTGTTGTTCTTCCCTATGCATTTTCTTGGACTTGCGGGAATGCCTCGTCGTATACCTGATTACGCCATTCAATTTGCAGACGTAAACCAGATAGTCTCCATTGGCGGATTTGCGTTTGGCCTATCACAGCTGATCTTCCTTGCCGTCGTGCTCAAGTGCATCAAAGGTGGCGAGAAAGCATCAGCAAAACCGTGGGATGGCGCAGAAGGTCTGGAGTGGACGATTCCAAGTCCAGCACCATACCATTCGTTTTCTACCCCACCTGAGGTGAAATAACATGGGCGCGCATCAAGCAGATTCAAATCGAAAGTTAATTGGCTGGCTAGTGGCTGGCGCTATTGGCATGTTCGGCTTTGGCTTTGCTTTGGTGCCGCTTTACGACGTGCTGTGTGAGCAATTAGGCATTAATGGTAAAACTCAGTCTACTGCGGCTGTGTATAAACCCCTAACTGTCGATACATCCCGAACAGTCACAGTGGAGTTTATGTCACATATTCAAACTGATATGCCGTGGCAATTTGTACCCGAGGTTAAGCGTATGGAGGTTCATCCAGGTGAGCTGGTGCGAACTAACTTTAATGCAAAAAATCTGTCACTCGCTCAGACATTGGGACAAGCCATTCCCTCAGTGTCACCTGGGCAAGGTGCGGCATACTTTCACAAAACCGAGTGCTTCTGCTTTAATCAGCAATTACTCGAAGCAAATGCTGACGCTCAACTACCATTGATCTTTTATGTTGATCCCGATCTACCTGAATCGATTTCGACACTGACACTCTCTTATACTCTCTACAATATCACCGACCGGGGTTACGTTGGTGCTATTGAGCAAGGAGCAGCAAAATGACAACCAAACATGAACCATATTACGTTCCGGCCCAAAGTGCATGGCCTATCATAGGAGCAGTCGGGCTCTTCTTAATTGCATTTGGTGCAGGAAGCTATGTACAACAATTAAATACCCAGCAGAGCAGCGGCGGCTATATCTTGACCGCAGGGATCGCTGTGATCCTGTTTATGATCTTTGGCTGGTTTAGAACGGTTATCCATGAATCCATGGCAGGCCTCTATTCATCGCAGATGGATCGCTCTTTTCGTCAAGGAATGAGTTGGTTTATCTTCTCAGAGGTGATGTTCTTCGCTGCCTTCTTCGGGGCGCTGCTCTATGCCAGAATGATAGCAGTGCCTTGGCTAGGTGGCGCATCGAATAACGCGATGACCCATGAAGTGTTATGGCCAACATTCGAAGCTGTCTGGCCACTTGTTACCACCCCTGATGGCACTAAAACCAAGGCCATGGGTTGGACCGGTTTACCCCTGTATAACACCATCATACTGCTGACCTCCTCTGTCACCCTGCATTTCGCCCATGTGAGCTTAGAAAAAGGTAAACGTACCGCACTCACTCTGTGGCTGGGGGCAACGATCTTGTTAGGTTTAGCCTTCTTGGTGCTGCAAGCAGAAGAGTATATTCACGCTTATCAAGAGATGGGACTGACACTGGCATCAGGCGTCTATGGGAATACGTTTTTCTTGCTCACAGGCTTCCACGGTATGCATGTGAGCTTAGGTACCGTCTTTTTATTGGTGCTGTTTTTCAGGGTGCTAAAGGGGCATTTTACCCCAGATAAGCATTTCGCTTTTCAAGCAGGTAGTTGGTACTGGCACTTTGTCGATGTGGTTTGGCTCTGCCTATTTATCTTTGTCTATGTACTCTAAACGTTAATAAGGTCTAGGGTTAGGTGAGATAATGCCGAGCCCTAGCGCCAATAATAACAGCACGATAACCAGTACAGAAAATAGCACTCGCCGTCCCAAATATTGACTCATAGGCACCGAACTCTCGCCTTTCACTAAAATAAACAACGCCCGGCCAAGATTAAATACAATGAAAAGCAGTAGCAGCACTAAAACCAGCTTAAATACTAATATTCCTGTCATAACTACCCCTATGATGAAATTTGCGTGGGCGAAACTATTTGTCGCTGTTATTACAGTGCTTGTGTTTGCCATTTTGGTCAAGCTAGGGTTATGGCAACTTAACCGAGCAGAAGAGAAGAGTCTTTGGCAAGCGGAGTTATCACAACGTCACCAAGCAGCCCCTCTAAGCTATTCACGCCTATTGGCAATGCCTAAAGACTCATCGCTCACAGGTTATCGACTAGAGATCAATGCAACCTCTGTCGATACACAACTCATTTTACTCGATAATCAAGTCTATAACGGTGCAGTAGGCTACCTCGCCTACCAAGTGGTCTCAGTCTCAATGTCTAGCCCTAAACTTTTAGTCGAGTTGGGATTCGTACCAGGAGGGGGAGATAGGCGGATACTGCCGGATGTAAGACCATTGCAAACCCCTCAACCATTGCGCGGAAAGCTGTATCAAAAATCTGCTAATCCATTGAGTAATCAGTTACTGGCAGAACCAGGCAATCCAATAAGAATACAAAATCTTAATTTGACTGAGTTGGCACAACTTATCAACTCACCATTAGCCCCCGCCGTACTGCAGCCGGATGAGATATCAGGCAGTGATTTACCTCACCCGTGGCAACCCATTCCACTGAGCGCACAGAAACATCAAGGCTACGCACTACAGTGGTTTTCGATGGCGGCAGCTTTTTTAATACTTATGGGTTATCTATTGATAATAAAAAAGAAAAATAAAATGTCACCACATTAATAGTACGTATATTAAGCGGTTGCTTAATACAACAAGACCTTGTAGGTTAGAACTTAACCGCTACAAAATGTAGCAGATAGCAACGTAATTTAGTGACTTCCTAGCCGTCTCGGGAAGTTGGCATTTTTATGTGGAGAGCATCAGCTCTACCGCTAAATGATCAACGAGAGGAGCTAAGATGAACTCCCCAAAGAAGAATGGCGCTAAACCCCTAATTATTCTCCTTCTGGTGTTTGTGTTGCCCGTCATCGTAGCAAAATTGGTTTTGAGCATGAACCTCTATCATGGCGGCGCCACCAACACCGGAGAGTTGCTCACACCTGATACCAACTATGCCAGTTTGCAGATGGATAACCCTTGGCCGCAGCATTGGCAGGTGATCTACCTGTTGCCTAAACATTGCGATGATAGATGTCTAGACCGGCTGTATATCCTGCAGCAGAGTCACATAGCCTTAGGCCGCGATCAAGATAGGATTAAACCCATTGTGTTACTGCAGCCAGACAGTGACCTTACCGCACTGAGTAATTTCAACTTCGATACAGCGCAGGCAAATAACGCTATTGCTGCAATGTTGACTAACCAAGCTTTAATCATTGTCGATCCACTCGGTGCACTCGTAATGCGCTACCCAGAAGTGGCAAACAAAGATGCTCAAATCCTTCAGGGTAAAGCGATGGTGACCGATCTGCGCAAGCTGCTTAAACTCTCGAGGGTAGGATGATGCAGATGACCTCCCTGTTAAAGCTAACACTGATTTTCACCCTGTGTGTCATCTTAATGGGCGCCTACACCCGATTATCTGACGCCGGACTAGGTTGCCCAGACTGGCCGGGGTGTTATGGCATGTTAAAGGTGCCCACTCAAACCCATGAGTTATCGCAAGCACAGACAGCTTTTCCTGAACATACCATTGAACAGGAAAAAGCTTGGCTGGAAATGATCCACCGCTATATCGCAGGCACCTTAGGGTTACTCGTATTGGTTATCCTGTTTATCAGCTACAAAACTCAAGACGCCCCCAAAAAACTACCTAGCCTCATTGCGGTGTTGATTTTGTTTCAAGCAGCATTGGGCATGTGGACTGTCACCATGAAACTTATGCCAGTGGTGGTGATGTCTCATCTCATCGGTGGCTTCACTCTTATCTCTCTGCTGTTGATACTCTACCTAAGAACCAAACCACTTCGGATACCGGGTGGCGATGCTGCAATGCGCAAACTCGCGCCATTTGCGCTATTTTGCTTAGCCGTGTTGGTCCTACAAATAATACTTGGAGGCTGGACCTCCTCCAACTATGCCGCTCTTGCCTGCACAACCTTACCCATCTGTGAAGGTGATTGGGTCAGCAACCTCGATCCGCTAAACGCCTTTAATCCTCTGCTCAAAACAGAAGGCAGCTACGAGTTTGGCATATTGGATTATTCTTCACGCATGACCATACATGTCACTCACCGTTTTGGTGCCATAGTAACCGCTACACTGCTTGTTTTTCTGGCCTACCGCATGATTAAGCAGTCTCAATCAACACTATTAAGAAATAGTGCCTGGCTACTTATTGCGCTCGTCATACTGCAAGTGACTCTAGGGATCGGTAATGTTGTACTGCACCTTCCATTGGGTATTGCTGTATCACATAACGCGGGAGCGGCCCTGCTGCTGCTGACACTAGTATTCATCAATTATGCCCTTTGGCGTAAAGCATAAGCGAGGCATTATTATGGCAAAACCACTGACTATCGCAGGCCAACCCACACCAACATTACAGTGGCGCGCCTATTTAGAGATGACTAAGCCCAAAGTTGTCGCCCTGATGTTGTTAACCGTACTTGTTGGCATGTGCCTAGCCGTCCCTGGTGCCGTGCCCCTGCAACCGCTCATCGCAGGACTAACAGGGATTGGTATGATGGCTGGTGCCGCAGCAGCCTATAATCATCTTATCGACCGACGTATAGATGGGCTCATGGCAAGAACCTACAATCGCCCGCTGCCAAAAGGCAGAGTATCGATAATGAAGGCGTTAACCTTTGCAACCTCAACGGCAATATTGGGTTTTGTGATCCTCTACTTCTTAGTAAATCCGTTAACAGCTTGGCTCACTTTTGCCAGCCTCATAGGTTATGCACTGGTATACACCGCCTACCTAAAACGCGCCACACCACAAAACATTGTGGTAGGCGGATTGGCTGGCGCGATGCCACCATTGTTAGGATGGACATCTATCACTGGCGAGTTTCATGGAAATGCTTTGTTGTTGGTGATCATCATTTTTGCATGGACCCCTCCCCACTTTTGGGCGCTGGCAATACACCGTAAAGCGGAATACGCCAAAGTCGATGTGCCTATGCTGCCAGTAACCCATGGCGTTGAATTTACCAAAACCTGCATTCTGCTTTACACTGTCTTATTGGCGCTGGCTTGCCTATTTCCTGTATTAGTCAGTATGTGTGGCCCAGTCTACCTCGTTGGGTCTACCCTGCTCAGCTGTGGCTTTATCTATAAAGCTTGGGAGCTCAAATACCATGACAAGCCAGGGCTTGCGATGCAGGTATTTAAATTCTCCATTTATCACTTAATGGTGCTGTTTCTGGTGTTACTGGTGGATCACTACCTATGGAGCTAGCAGCGTGAAAAAATATCTTATCTTTGCCGTAATGATTGTGTTTACGCTGCTTGGCGGCATCACCGCAATCCAATACAGTCAAACACCGTTAGTGCTACAAACAAGCTATATCTATCCGACCCAACGGCTAGTCTCTCCTTTTGAACTGCATGATCAACATGGGCAAGCCTTTACCCATGAACAATTGCAAGGCAAATGGAGTTTAGTATTTGTTGGCTATACCTCCTGTCCAGACGTCTGCCCAACAACAATGGCCAAACTCGCCGCGGTCTACCAAGCATTACCGGACAATAGGGATCTGCAAATCATCTTCCTATCGGTCGATCCACAGCGTGATACGCAACAGAAGTTGCTAGATTATATGAACTTTTTTAATCCAGAATTTATTGCGATTACCGGCGAACATCAACAACTTTTACCGCTAACGCGGGAGCTTGGTTTTGTGTATGCGATGGTAGGAGAAGGTGATAATTATCAAGTCGATCATAGTGCGTCAATGACCTTAATTTCGCCTGAAGGCAAGCGGTTTGCCACCATTAAACCAAAGGCATTGAAGATGGCGCAAATCCCGCAGATCTCAACCAATGAGTTGATCAACGACCTGCAGGCAATTAGAACATCAAAGCGTTTATAGCTTATTTGAGGTGAGTTTACTCTGCGACCCATGTGCCATCATTTTTAGGCCGTACCCACGCTTGTGAGAACCAGTAATATCGGCCACTAGTTTTACTTGGGGCTGTACAGTTATAGCGTGAACGCCCCGCAGGTAAATCCATGTCAGCTTGAATTGAAAACTCACTTTCGCTAATCCATTGCGGTTTTTTCGCTCCTTGGCCTTGGATGTAGCACATCATTTGATGGGGATAGATATCGTGCATATCCAACTTCACTTTTAATTCTGGTCGCCAGTTTCCCATCGCCAATTGGGTATTTTTAGGTGACATCTCCAGCACTGGCATATTAAGGCTGTACAGCTTAACCTTTAAACTCGCCATATCGGCATAGACACCCGCGATAGGAAATCGCGGCAATGCAGTCAGCGATGAGTGCGCTCCTGCGGCGCCAGACTGTTGGCCAAACCCGACAAATCCGTGCTTCTCCAGAAGTCCCTCAAGCTTTAAATTATATTCACCGTAAGGATAAGCCAGCATACGATGACTTTGGCCTGTTTGCGCCTTTATCTCCGCTTCTGTATCCAGTAGATCTTTCTCAACGCGCGATAACCACTGTGCAGAGGTCTCATCTTCTTGCTGTCGAATTAGATGGTCATGGGCCCAACTATGATTTGCCAACTCCACACCATCTTCAGATAAATCTCTTAGCGTATCCCAACTCATGATATCTCGATAACCGCTCTCTATCGGATCGATACCAATAAATACGGTATAAGGAAAACCATAAGCTTTTAAAATAGGGTGGGCGTTATCTGCAATACTGGCGTAACCGTCATCAAAAGTGATTGCCAACGCCTTATCTGGTAGCGTGTCGCCATTTTTTATTGAAGCCACCACCTCTTCCAAAGGCAATACGGTAAATTCATTCTCTTTAATGAATGCCATCTGCGCCTTAAATTGAGCTGGCGTCACGCTAGTTACACTGGGTGTATCTTCGGACACATGATGATATTGTAAAATCACAACCGCGCTTGCAGGTAAACACCAACCACAAAGCAACGCTAAAATGATGCCTTTAAACATATAAATTAACCTCTGAGAATCTATGTCTCCACTACGTTTGCTGTTCAACAAACAGAAAAACAGGCAATTGCTCGCACTCGCTTTGCCAATGATCTTATCAAATATCACCGTACCCTTGCTCGGTTTAGTTGATACCGCCGTGGTAGGACATTTGAGTAATGCCTACTATTTAGGCGGTGTTGCTGTTGGTTCGACAATTATCACCCTGATATTGTGGATTCTAGGGTTCTTGCGCATGTCCACGACTGGCCTAGTGGCTCAGGCTTTTGGTGGTAACAACCTGCAGGCACAATACCGCTTATTACTGCAGTCAGCCACATTAGCCATGGGACTTGGTTGTTTAGCGATAGTGCTGCAATCGCCAATCATCAACCTAGCCCTCTCTTTTTCTGATGCCAGCAGCGAAGTACAGTTTTACAGCCAAGCCTATTTTGAAATCCGTATCTGGTCGACTCCATTCGCACTACTCAACCTCGCCCTGCTAGGTTGGCTACTGGGTAGACAACAACCTAAAGCTGCCATGTGGCAACTGATTATTGCCAATTGTGCCAATATCAGCTTAGACCTTCTTTTTGTCATCGGCTTCGACTGGGGCGTTCAAGGCGCTGCGCTGGCATCGGTGTTCGCTGATATAGCTGGCTTTTCAGTTGCCGCCACTATGGTATTTAAACAAATAACCCAGCAAGGTAACTTTAACTTATCACAGCTCGTCCACCAACTTTCTTGGCAAAGCTACAAGCAGTTACTGGGGCTCAATCGAGATATCTTTATTCGCAGTCTTTGCCTACAAGCGGCCTTTGCGTTTATGACATTTAAAGGTGCCAGCTTAGGCGACAATACTGTCGCAGCCAATGCCGTATTACTTAACTTACTACTACTGATCTCTTATGCATTGGATGGCATCGCTTACTATGCTGAGGCAGAAGTCGGCCGCGCCTTTGGCGAGCGTAATCAAACGAGATTGACAGAAGCGGTGACGTTAGCCACCCTCTGGTCGGGAATTTCAGCCATTCTCTTTATGCTATTTTTTGCTCTTTGGGGACGAGATATCGTCCAACTGCTGACCAGTTTAGATGCGGTGCAGAGTGAAGCTTATCAATACCTACATTGGATTATTTGGCTACCAATCCTCTCTTTCGCTTCCTACCTATTTGATGGAGTCTATATTGGTGCAGCGCAGGGGGCCGCTATGCGTAATACCATGATAATTTCAACGTTCGGGGTGTTTTTTCCAACCTGGTTTGCCCTGCAAAGCTATGGCAATCATGCGCTGTGGGCAGCGATGAGCATGTTTATGCTAGCGCGCAGCGCAACGCTCGCCATTCATTACCGCTACTGCCTAAAGTGCAGGCCATTGTAAGGTAACAAAAAAAACGAGCTAACATTGCTGTTAGCTCGTTATTGAGTCATCGCATGATCGCACTCCGCTGAGCGCTATTGCAGACTTATTGGTAAGAGTGATCACCGTGTTGATGCTCGGTTACATCTCTTACACCTGTTAGTTCACCTGGGAACATATCCAGCAACTGCTTCTCAATACCATCTTTTAGCGTTACATCGACCATTGAACAACCATTACACCCACCGCCAAACTGTAGGACTGCCACACCAGCAGCATCGATCTCTACTAGCATGATGTTACCACCATGGCTTGCAAGCTGAGGATTGATCTCTGATTGAATCACATATTCTATACGCTCTTTCAGTGGAGCATCATTATCAACTTTGCGCATTTTGGCATTAGGTGCTTTCAATGTCAGCTGTGAACCCAGTTGATCGGTGACAAAATCAATAGATGCATCCTCTAAGAAAGGCGCGCTTTTTTCATCGACCATGGCATGAAAACCATTAAACTCAAGCTCCATATCATCGTCTTCAACCGCATCTGGTGGACAATAAGAGACACCACACTCAGCCGATGGTGTACCGGGACTGATAACAAAAACGCGAATGTGAGTTCCTTCAGGCTGATCAGCAAGTAGCTTTACAAAATGTGCCTGAGCTGTATCGGAAATGGTGATCATTTAAGACATGCTCCGTCAGGTTAAACCCGAGTGATTTAGTAAGAATTAGCGCTATGATACTCTGACTCCCACCAGCTTTGTAGTGCTTAGGGTAATTAGACATCACTTTTTTGCTAAAAAATCCCTTATGGTTTAATCATTAGCTATAGTAACAACTTCGCCTAACTGGTAATTTAGCCTTTATATACAAGAATAAAGAACCCTATGATGCTTCGACTCTGCTTACTATTGTTGGCTCTACTGCCGTTATCTTCCTCTTATGCCGCAAATAATCAAAGCGTGCTCGCCATCTCCTCTAGTACAGCTTCTCTAGCAGATATTGAATCGCCCGAGGCTTTTCTCGGTTACCCCTTGGGCACATGGCATTTACGCCACGATCAAATTAACTATTACCTCAAACAGCTTGCCAAACAAAGCTCAAGAGTTAGCTTAGAAGACACGGGGAAAAGCCATGAAGCTAGACAGCAGCTTACCGCAGTCATCACCGCGCCGAAGCATCAAGCAAACCTTGAGCAAATATTAAAGCAACGCCAAAAGGTAAAGTCTGGAGAGAAAATGACCGGCCCTTTAGTCATTTGGCTGGCTTATTCTATCCACGGAGATGAGGCCAGTGGTGCCCATGCCGCACTAGAGGTCAGCTATCAGCTCAGCCATAGCCAAACGCCCTGGGTAAAACAGTTACTCGACGAAGCCATTGTGTTGATCACCCCCACTCAAAACCCTGATGGTTTTGATCGCTTTTCAACCTGGACCAATAACTACACGGGCAAGGTTAAAGTCAGCGACGAAAACCACAATGAACACAGGCAAAACTGGCCTTCTGGGCGCCGCAATCATTACTTTGCCGATCTTAATCGCGACTGGTTATTCTTGCGCCACCCTGAGTCGCGGGGGCGTATCGCGTTATTTCATAAGTGGCAGCCACACTATGTGGGTGACTTTCACGAAATGGGCCACAACCAAAGTTACTTCTTTCAGCCCGGCGTCCCAACACGCACTCACCCTTTTACGCCTAAAGAAAATCAACGTATTACTGAAGTGCTCGCAGGCTATCACGCCGATGCACTTGATAAGGTTAAGCAACCTTACTTTAGCAAGCAAATGTTCGATGACTTCTATTACGGCAAAGGCTCAACCTATCCCGATATTAATGGTGCGGTGTGCATCTTATTTGAACAGGCTAGCGTCAGAGGGCAGGAGCAGGAGTCGGAAAACGGTAAGCAGCGCTTTGCCGATGCCATCGCTAATCAAGTCGCCACCTCTTACTCAAGTCTTAAGGGGGCCTTGGCACTAAAACAGGCGCTGATCGATTACCAGTCGCAGTTTTACAAACGCAAAGACAAACACCTCCCCTCTGGTCGAGAAGTAGGCTTTTTAGTGAGTGCCAGCAGCGATCCTGGTCGGCGCGATGATTTAGCGTCGCTATTACGCCAACACCAGATCCGCTATTTTTACCTCAATGACAATATCAAACAGGGTAAACATAGATATGAACAACGCGATAGTCTGTTTATTCCAATCAATCAACCGCAGAAGACCTTGCTGTTAGCCCTATTCGACCAGCGAACCGAGTTTGAGGACGCGACTTTTTACGATGTGTCGAACTGGAACTTAGCCCACTCTTATCAGTTACATATTGCTCGCGATGTCAGCCTCAACGTCGATGATCTGCTACTTGAGCCCACCATAAACAAGCCAATTGCGATTGCTCCAAGCAGTGTGGCAATCTTAATTGACTGGCGTCAACAAAATGCGGCGCCTATGCTGCAACAGCTACTGGAAAACGATATTAAGGTTAAATTTGCCGCTAAGCCATTCAATCTAATGAATAACCAACTGGAACTAAACTTTGCAGCCGGCACCCTGCAAGTGCCTCTGGGTAAGCAGAAGCTATCCGCCAATGAACTCGCCAACTTGATTACTTTATTGGCAAACACCCATGGCGTAGATTATCAGGTGACAAATAGTAGCCGAGCGAGCACAGGTATCGATCTGGGTAGCCCTGACTTTCACCCCATCAACAAAGTAAAACCTTTAGTGATAACTGGCTATGGCACCAACTCATCGGAAGTCGGCGAACTCTGGTACTACATGGACCAGCATCTAGGTGTACCACTGACTCAAGTGGACTCTTCTCGCTTACCAAGACTATCACTTGAGAAATATACCCATCTATTTCTCAGCGATGGCAGCTACGATAATTTCGATGATAAGCTCGCCAGAAAGCTAGGTCAGTTCGCCAACAGAGGCGGGGTTATCGTCGCACAAAAAGGCGCGCTCGAATGGCTTAGTAGAGGCAATCTGCTCAGAGCGGATCTGCGTAAAGCTCGATTCTTCGAACAATTATTTCCAACCGAAGGCTTAACGTTTGCCGAACAAGATAAGTTGAATGCGAGAAAGTCCATTGGTGGGGCGGTGCTGGCACTTGATATTGATCCCAGCCACCCGATCAACTTTGGTATAGATGGCGAGCAATTACCGATTTTAAAAAATAAGGCCCTAGGACTACTTAAAAGCAGCACACCATTTATTACCGCCGCCACCTACGCAGATGAACCACTGTTAGATGGCTACCTCGCCATGGAGTACCAGCGCTCCTTAGGCGGTACTCCTGCGATAATGGTTGAACGACACGGTAAAGGGGCAATCGTCGCCCTAACAGATAACTTACTGTTTCGGAATATCTGGCTGGGTTCGCAAAAGGTATACGCCAACAGCCTCTATTTTATTCCCGAATTACATTAACGAGACTTACAATTAACCCTTTATGACATACTGGACGTTAATAGAGGTTATTAACTCTCAAGCACAATTCAAACTGGAGAATCAAAGGATATGATTAAACCATTAACGTTTTCATTAGCTTTCATCAGCGCTATAACTCTTAGCGCTTGTCAGCCTGCACCAAACACTGAAACTCAGATGGCCAATGAGGCTCCTGCCGACCTTAGTATGACAGAGCAAGTAAAGGATCAAGCTAAGCCCACCATTGGCCTTGCCAACCCTGCCGCTAAGTATTGCCAATCGCTGCAAGGCACATTAGCGCTGGATACTGGGGTGTGCACCCTACCGTCTGGCGAGGCAATAGATCAGTGGGAACTCATGCGCCGCGATCACCAATAACCTAGATACTCAAGCTAAAATGATGCGAGTCGCTATGCGACCCAAAGAGCCAAGTTATGCTAAAGCTTGCAACATCTGTGAAAAATGTATGTAGCCTCAATGGCAGCCTAGCCTCGACGCTATCATAGCTCAACACCCACTCGATGTGTTCGCCATTGAGTAAAACCTCAAGGGGCTAATCCAGTATTCATGCTACTGACAACAAACAAGGAGCATTTGGTACTAAAACTCATTGCCCCATTGCGGCAACCGCAGTTTGATAGTGAGTGTTACAGTTTACAGTTATTACAAGCACAGCCCTTAGGCATTAAGCCCCCACAACTGCGCTACCAAAGACTATACTGAGGTTGGTATTACTTAATTCAGGAGAGGCTTCATGGCATAACCCTTGATAAAGTTTTACCGCAGATGACGATACCCGAACGATACCATATCGCCATTGCGTTAGGTCAATTTACCAAGCACATGCATCAGCAACCCATTCCAACAAACCATCCTCTAAATATTGACTGGCGCGATTTTCTCACCAACCAACTTAAATTTTCATTTAGCTAGAACGGACTCCCAACTTAGCGTCACATCAGCCAATAAAAGCTAAATATCCCTGCAATATAATCGCATTCACAATATCAATGAAAAAGGCGCCAACAATGGGTACCACCATAAATGCCTGAGGAGACGGGCCGGTTCGAGACACTAACGCCCCCATGTTCATCACAGCCGTCGGAGTTGCTCCCATACCAAAGCCACAATGCCCACCTGCCATCACCGCCGCATCATAATTTGAACCCATCAACCTAAATGTCACAAAGTACGCAAAGATTGCCAGAATCACAGTTTGCGCCGTTAAAATAATCAGCAGCGGCACAGCTAGATCGAATATTTCCCACAGCTTGAGGTTCATCAATGCCATCGCTAAAAACAGTGACAGCGACACGGTACCTAATACATCCACGCTTTCGCTATTGATTTTGTAACCACGCGACAATTCGGTCGCATTGGTGATCACTACACCCAAAAAGAGTGCATAAACAAAATCAGGCATCTTCAACCAGCCAATATCCATTACTGCCACAAATGAGCCAAACCACTTGGCCCCCGCAACACATAACAGCAAGATAAATAGTACTTCAAGTACGCTTTTTGCAGTAACGCGATCTTCTTCTAGCTGATCATAGGTCACCAAGTCAGGATGATCTTTATGATGATTCCCACCAATACCATATGAAGAGACGAGGCCATTCTTATTAATTAATCGCTGGGCAACAGGGCCACCAATGATCCCTCCCATCACCAAGCCAAATGTCGCTGCCGCCATCGCAAACTCTAATGTACTAATGCCATAGTCATCAGAAAATGTCTGCGCCCATGCAGCGCCAGTACCATGCCCGCCTGACAAGGTAATTGAACCAGCTATCAGCCCCATTAAGGGCTCTAAACCTAGAGCGGTTGCCATACTGACACCGACGGCATTCTGGATAACGATATAGAGCGATGCGATACCTAGAAACAAAAAGACTTTTGAACCACCTCTCATCAACTGTTTATAACTAGCCGCCAAGCCGACAGTGCTAAAAAACATCATCATCAAGGTATTTTGCATCGACAATGTAAAGGCCAAAGAGATTTTATTGAAATGCAACACGGTAATGACCGCAGCCACGATAAGACCGCCGACAATAGGTTCGGGAATATTGTATTTTTTAAAAGCCGCCACATGACGATTAACCGTATGACCGATAAACAGCACTAGTATCGCCACCAAAAATGACTCTAGCTCACCGATAGTGTAAACAGTATTCATGACACTCCTTTTTTGACGAAATAGTTAGCCTAGACAAAGTCGATTGCCTTAACTATTAACGTCGTTTTTTCTCTAAACTCGAGATAACTAACAAGTTTAGACCTAGAGATAGTCCATTGGCGCAACCCGCCAAAAAAGCGATGAAAAGTCATTGCATATCAGCAATGGCATCATTTTTTAAGAACAATTATCTCTTTGGATGGAAAAATGAAATTGGGTATTGAAAACGTCTCAGTTCAGAGTCGCGGATTCAGAGGGTGTATCAGTGTCCGCCGCTAAACGCTCACGTTCAGCTTTAGATACATACTTAGGTTTGCCAGTATGGTGAAGTTTTGCATTCGCTTTCTTCGCCTTGGCCTTAAGTGTTTGATTAATTTTCTTCTTTCTATTCATGAGCGCGATTATACCCTAAAAGCACACTTTTGTGTGCCTAGCCCAGTCAAACTGGTAACTGAGCCACACTTTTGCGTCACTCATGGCAGCGCTTAAAACCGATGAAGGCAACAAAAAAAGGCAGCCTAAAGCTACCTTTTCACGCTCCACTACACAACAAGCTATGACTTAGTCACCACCCATAATGCATGCAGCAGGCCCGGAATAAAGAACAGCAAACATAAGATGATATTGATAAGCAGATCTTTACCGACACCGCTCTTTAAAAATACGGCTACTGGTGGCAATAAGATTGCAATAATCACAAGTAGGAGTTTATTTGTATCCATTTAGACGGTTTCCTTTTGGTCTAATTATTTTCGTTTTGGCCAATCTAACTTCTCAGGGTTAGCCCATGTTTGCAACTGCTTTTTCACCCCATCTTGGTGAAACAGCTCTCCGATACTGGGCGCCACAATATATTGATACGCATGGCCAGCAAATTGGAAATTCAAACTATAGGCATGTAAATAACCACGATCAGCTTGCTCACCACCATACAAATCATCACCTAAAATCGGTACGCCAATACTCGCTAGCGCCACCCTTAGCTGATGGGTTTTCCCACTCAATGGTTTTAACAGGTACAAACGCATCCCTTCGCTCACCGATTGCGAGAAAAACTGGGTATAAGCAGGGTTTTCGGCGGTGCGTAGCAGTTTATACATACTGCGACGAGCTTTAGCCATATCACCAACAATCGAGCCCTGTTTCTTTTTTGGCTTGCCCTTGGCTAATGCGAGATAATATTTTTGCACTTGATGGGCAGTGAACATCTCAGTAAAAGTCGCGGCTGCGGTCGGGTTCTTAGCAAACAATAACAAGCCTGATGTCATGGTATCTAGGCGGTGCACAGAATACAGCTTAATGCCGATATCCAGCTCAAGCTGCGCCATCACTCCCGCGTGGCCATCTTGGCTATGAAAATGGACTTTAGGCGACTTGTTGATGACCATAAACTCGGGTTCATCGGCGATGATCTGATACATGTGCACCTGCAAGATTATGAGAAAGTAATAGTGATAATTAGGCCAGGTTGGTTATCACCTAACGTAATCGTTGCATTATGGCGCTGCAATATCGCCTTCACTAACGATAGGCCCAAACCTGTGCCCTTGTTGTGGCGGCTTGGGTCAAGACGAACAAGGCGATCAAACACTTTGTCTCTATCTTCCGCCGGAATACCAGGACCATTGTCACTGATTGAAACCTGATTACCCTGCTGAACAATCGACACCTTAGCCCCTTCACCGGCATACTTTATTGCGTTGTCGACTAAGTTGAAAAATGCTTGAAATAGCAGGTATTTGTCTGCCATTACAGTAAAGTCTTCATCGGTTTTCAGCACAAGTTGTTGCTCATTGAGCTCAGCCATCGCCTCGGCCATTTCATACAAATCGCTGCACAGCTGTTGTAAACTTAATGGCTGTAACTCTAGCGTCTGCTGTCCCTCTTCAATACGTGTCAGGGATAACATTGCATCAAATGTCGCCAGGCAATGATCCAACTCTTCGGTCAAAATTGCGCAAGCCTCATCTAACTCCTCAGGCCGTTTCTGAGGTAATTGTTCCAAACCAATACGTAAGTGAGACAATGGCGTACGCAGATCATGGGCAATATTGTCAGTCGCGCCGCGGACCGCGTTGAGGTTATTTTCTAAAGTATCGAGAACACGATTAAACTTACCCGCTAACATATCAAACTCGTCTTGGCGCCAGCTCACAGGCAGGCGCGTTGAATATTCTCCTTTCTCAATACGGCGACTCAAGCGGTTATATTGAACGAGACGGCGTAAAATCGCCTTAGAAAACAGATAACCTAAAGCCAAGGTCAACACAATCGTCAACATTAATGCGGTAATTGCCGCATTGACGAAACGATCAATCAAGGTGCCGAGCTGATCAGTCCGCGTGGCGATCAATACTGGTCCATAACGGGTCAAGACCATACCGCCGGTTAAGATATGCAGCTTGTCGGGTCCACCTGTTAATATTGGAAAATCGCGAGTTTCTGGCAGCATGGGCATGTCATCGGGCATCATGCTCAGAGCGCCAATAAGATCTAACGAACTGCGCCACACAACCAGAGCTGTTTTCGGATCTGCTGTGCGAATTTGGGTGGCAAAACTACGCCTATCTAGGGTCAACGCCATCTGTTGATAGCGTGCTTTCTCTGCGGCAAGATGCTGATTTGTCTGTAGCTCCTGCTCATTATTGAGCTGTCTATACATACCAAAAAGCAAGGTGCCAATGATCAAGGTGACCAGCGCAGAGAAGATAATGGTAATGCGCCAAGCACTGCTCTGATAGGGTCTAATGCCCCTGACGTAAGCGATAACCCGCTCCTCGAACCGTTTCAATCAGCTCGCCAAAGCCAAGCTCTTCAAACTTACGACGCAGTTTAGCGATATGCACATCGATGACATTGGTGCGAGGGTCAAAATGATAATCCCATACCGCTTCAAACAATAAAGTACGACTAATCACCTGATTGGGGTGTTCCATCAAATACTTAAGCAATTGGAACTCTTTAGGTTGCAGTAAAATCTCAGTGCCACCAAGAGTTACCTTACGGGTCAACAACTCCATCACTAAATTACCCACCGACAACTCAGTATGTGCAGGCAATGAATTGCCACGCTGCATCAGTTTTTCGGCTCGCACTAGCAGTTCGGAGAAGGCAAAAGGCTTAGTCATGTAATCGTCGCCACCCGCCCTAAGACCTTTGACACGCTCATCAACATGACTCAGTGCAGACAAAATGAGCACCGGGGTTTGATCACCCGTTGCACGAAGTGCCGCCAACAGTTTTAAACCATCAAGTTGCGGTAACATGCGGTCTAACACAATCAAGTCGTATGACATGCTCGTCGCAAGTAACAAGCCTTGGTGACCATCACTGGCAGTTTCGATATTGTGTCCTTGTTCTGTAAATCCTTTGACCACATATTCGGTTGTGGTCGCATCATCTTCTACCAGTAATATTTTCATCGATTAATCCCACTTTAACAGGGGTAAAGGCCGCTGTTTTTCAATATCAAAAGCTATCTTATGTTTGCCGTTAGCATCGATAAGTTTTAATTCTAAATAACTAATACCCAGATCGTGATCTAGCTGCGCTTCAATAACGTGAGCCTTACTGCTGCCCACAGCTAATTTAACTAAATGGGAGAAGGAAAGATCACTATTAATCAAGACTTGCACAGCCCTTACGCCGTCATGATCATCGGCCTCTATCGGTTCAACCTTCTGGTGAATAAGGCTGCCATCTTTGGCCCAAAATTCAAACTCTGAAATGGTCTCGGCTTGGGTATCAATGATGCTAATTTCGTATATTAGCTCACCATTCTCAACATCAATATCAAATTCAGAAATGACCCCTGGATATTGCTTCTCAACCTGTGCCATCAACATCTGCGGAGTGAGACCTTGGTTATTTGACAGCAACTCAAGTACCGCCGTATTTGCATTGGCAATACCAGCTATACCCACACCAGATAACAGCATCAAACTGACTAACCAACGAGCCATGGCTCCTCCATTAACATTCTCTATGTCGGTATCTTACTGAATACCTGCATCAATGGCGATACTAGTGTGTATCACCCATCAAATCTATTTCATCAATCTCAATTTCAATGCCGCTCCACTCATCATCGACTTCACCCTTTAAGGTGACGGTGGTATTGCTGTTCACTTCAATGTCACGCCACAATGCATTGTCTATCTCAACCTCGACTTCGCCACTATTGTCGCGAAAAAGGTATTTCTCATCACCCAAGCTTTTTATGAGGTGTCCAGTTAGTTCCACTGGCGTGTCATCCTTGGCATTCAAAGTATCCGCAGCGCGATTGACTGGTTTATCTGCACCGGGACCGTTATAGGCAGCAAAGGCTGGTAATGTAAGCACGCAAGATAGAATGAGCGTCCCGGTTAGTTTCTTAGCCATAAAATCTTTCCCCCATATAGATAATGAGGCCAGTGTAATGCAGCAACAATATCTAGGAGATGGAACCAAGATTAACCTTTGATCATATTCAGTTCAGCCTAAGAACAGCTTTGCTAACGCTCTAGGATATGGATCAGCTCAGACTTTAAAGCCACCTCGGTTTCCATGCCAGGTGCCAAACCTAATTTTTGTGCCAAGTGCAGCGGCACCTCCGCATTCAGGTGGTGTTTAACCCCTTTAATACTGGCCACGATTCGCATCGTTTCTCCCATCGCCAATGTCGATGCGATCGTAATGTTCAACTTGTTGAAACTACGACACAGCCTCCCCTTGGTAATAGAATTAAAACGGATCCCTTGATTGGGTATCACCCAGCGGACCTTAGTGCCAACATCAAGACTGTCGAAGTATGTGCTCGCAATCAGATGTTCACCAAATTTAAGCCAAGTGATTTGACGATCTTCTTCTTGCGCCACGACATGAGCATCAAACATATTACGCAGGCCCATCTGCTTAGCAACGGCTTCATTACGAGGCCGGGTCAGTACCTCTCGCGGCGTCCCCTGCTGCAGCAGTTTACCTTGGCTAATTAGGATCATGCGGTCGGCAAGTAGCAGCGCCTCATTGAGATCGTGAGTCACCATAATCACCGGAATGGATAACTGCTCTTTCAATCGAGCGAGCTCAAGATAGAGACGCTCCCGCGTTTCTCTATCGACAGCCGAAAACGGTTCATCCAGTAACAAAATAGAGGGCTCTCTTGCCAACGCCCGTGCTAATGCAACACGCTGACGTTGACCACCAGACAAGTTTGCAGGAAGCCTATCTGGCAAACCATGAAGATTGACCCTTTCGAGCCAATCCTTCGCCCGAGATTGCCGTTGCGATTTAGGAATATGGTCCAATGCCGCCACGACATTTTCCAGTGCCGTCATATTGGGGAAAAGCCCAAAATGCTGCGGAACATAGCCTAAATGACGCTGCTGCGGGCTTAAATATTGATGAGTTTCACTATTAAACCACTGACAATCGCCATGACGGATCTCACCACGTTCAGGTTTAGTCAGGCCTGCGATCATCCGCAGCAAGGTCGATTTGCCACCACCCGATGGCCCCACTACCGCCAACACCTCACCTGCCGAGCAGCAAAACTCGGCATCGATGGGGATGTCGCGCTGTTGGTCAATTTTACAATAGAGATCAGCGACGTCTTGAGACATTCATGCCTCCTAATCGACGAGACAAGCTGGTCGTGAGTGCCAATGCGGTAATAGCAAAGAGCAGCAACACCAAAGACATCTGCCCAGCACTAGCAAAATCAAAGGCCTGCACACTATCATATATAGAAATAGCGATGGTTTTAGTTTCTCCGGCAATATTGCCGCCCATCATCAATACAACGCCAAACTCCCCCAATACATGTGAAAAACACAGCACTAACGCAGTCAATACGCCGGGCCATACCATGGGCAGTTCAATCCGAAATAGTACCTTAAGCGGACTCATGCCGCAGCAGGCTCCCGCATCACGCACCTCCTCGGGAACGGCTTCAAACGCGCGTTGAATAGGTTGTATGGCGAAGGGGATATTGACCAGAATTGACGCAACCACTAGGCCTGAAAAATGAAACACTAACTGTTGGCCGAGCAGGTTTTCGAGCAACTGCCCCAACCAAGACTGACTGCCAAGCCCCACCAGCAAGTAGTAACCAATCACAGTGGGTGGCAACACCAAGGGCACCATAATAAGCGCCTCAACCCATGATTTACCACGAAATTGCCGATAGGCAAGAAACCGTCCCACAACGATGGCAAAAGGGATCAAAATGACTACAGTGACACAGCTCAGTTTTACCGATAAGCCTAATGCCTGCCAATCCATCGACTACTCTCCTGCAGCTAGGTGAGGTGGCAAACCAAAACCAAATTCGGTAAATATCTGCCGCGCTTTTTCTTGCTGTAAATAGTCATAAAAACACACAGCGGTATCGCCCGCTTTATCGGTGAGGACCATGCGTTGATTGATGGGAGTGTGTAGTTCACTCGGTAAGGCTACATAGTGAGCAATCGCCTTAAATTGCGGTGCCATTGCCAAAGACAGTGCCACAATGCCGCCTTGGGTAGAGCCACTTAACGCAAATTGAGCAGCTTGAGAGACGTTTTCACCATAGATTAGTTGTGGTTCGATCTGAGTCCATAGCCCAAGCTTTTGTAATAACTCTTTGGCTCGCTCTCCATAGGGAGCATGATCAGGATTAGCAATTGCAAACCGCTTTAAGTTGCCCTGCACCATTAATGCATTTAACCCTACAAGGTTTTCATCTAACGCTAGCGGCGACGTTTTCGGGGCGGCTAATGCCAAACGCCCAATGGCGTATAAGGTACCATCACTGGTGGTAACCCCCAACTTATGCAGCTGATAAATATATTTTTCGTCAGCAGAGAGAAATAATTCAAACGGTGCGCCATGACGTATTTGCGCCACAAAATTACCCGATGACCCATAAGAGATCCGCACTTTAAGGCCGGTATCTTGGGTAAATTGCTGCGCGACTTTATCCAATGCAAACTTAATGTTCGACGCCGCCGCAATAGAGGGGGCTTCGCTAGCCCATGACGACACGCATAAGCCCAAAAAGATGGCACACCCTAGTACAACAGCTCTTATCCCATGCATGACGAGTCCCTTTTGAAATATTTCATCACGCCACCTAAAGCGTTATTTTTCCCACATTTTAGCAGCTTGTTCATCGGCGTCTTTGGCCTCGACCCAATTGCTGCCTTTATCACCGGCTTCCAACTTCCAAAATGGTGCTTTGGTCTTTAAAAAATCGATCAAAAATTCGCAGGCAGCAAAGGCAGCCTTACGATGAGCACTCGTAACCCCGATAAACACAATCTGCTCACCCAACGCCATGATGCCAACACGGTGAATAATCGTGACCTTATTAAGCGGCCAACGCTCACGCGCTTCGACCACAATTTGATGCAACACAGCTTCGGTCATACCCGGATAATGCTCAAGTGTCAGGTCGGTCACCGCACTACCATCATTAAAGTCGCGTACCTTACCGATAAAGTTCACCACTGCGCCGTCACTGTTATCATCGGCAATTCGCGCATACTCATCTGGCACGCTGAAATCTTGAGTTTGTACCACTATATGATCTAAAGACGCACTCATATTAGCCTCCGGTCACTGGCGGAAAGAACGCCACTTCGTCACCATCTTCAACAGGTGTGTCCCAACTGCTAATGGTTTGATTGACAGCAACTAGCAACTTGTCAGCCGCCAGTACCTTACCCCACTTCTCATCTTTAGCAGCTATCTGCGCTCGCAGCCCCTCGGCTGTGCTGGTCGCTTCACTGGCTTCAATCGCTATAGTGCTCTCGCCGAGAAGCTCTCGAACCTGAGCAAAAAAGAGTACGTTTATCATCTATTTCTACCTTTAAACTTGTGCTATTTACGCCTTAAAATGACCCGATTTTCCGCCACGCTTTTCTAGTAAACGAGTCTGGGAGATCACCATGTCTTTCTGTACCGCTTTACACATATCGTAAATGGTCAGTGCGGCCACCGATGCAGCAGTTAACGCTTCCATCTCTACGCCTGTTTTGCCAGAGAGCTTACATAAACTGGTAATACGCACGCGACTATGTTCAGGCTGGGCTTCTAGGTCAACTTCAACCTTAGTCAGCATCAATGGGTGACATAAAGGGATGAGATCTGAGGTCTTCTTGGCGGCTTGAATACCTGCTATACGTGCCGTGGCAAATACATCGCCTTTATGATGGCTACCGCTCATGATCATCTCAAGTGTCGCTGGTGCCATCTCAATATAAGCTTCGGCACGGGCCTCACGCTCGGTAACCGCTTTTTCGGTGACATCAACCATATGGGCATTGCCATCGGCATTAATGTGGGTGAATTCATTACTCATCAATTGATACCTTCTTCACATGCATCACAAAGTTACAAGGTCTGTGGGTTGCATCGAGTTGTTCTTTAATAATGTTGTTCCAACCGGTGCGACATGCCCCCGTTGAACCAGGTAAGCAAAATATTGCCGTCTTGTTGGCAAAGCCTCCCAGTGCACGGGACTGCACTGTCGACGTGCCGAGCTCGGTATAGGTGATATGGCGAAACAGTTCGCCAAATCCTTCGATTTCTCGATCAAAAAGTGGTTTAACCGACTCTGGTGTATTGTCCCGCTCAGTGAAACCTGTGCCGCCAGTAGTGATAATGACCTGCACCTCTTTAGAGGCGATCCATTGAGATACGACTGAGCGAATTAAATACTTATCATCTTTAATTAATTGTCGCGCTACAAGTTGGTGACCTGCCTCAATCAAGGCATCTTCTAAAAACTGCCCTGAGGTATCTTGGCTAAAATCTCGAGTATCTGAAAGCGTGAGTACGGCAATATTTAGGGGTTCAAATTTCGAGTTGGTACAGTGACCCATAATATCTCTCTTGATGATTTTCAAACTGATGGATGAATGCGCACCTAAATTGATGCCGTGAGTATACCTATGACCTAAGCGATGGTGTTTGCCCTAGGTCATAAAGCTAAGTTAACCGCCAATGGAGGCCAAATGTTGTGTCACACCGGTCACCCCATCATGAAGATAATGGGTTTCCTTCTTGGCTTGGAGTTGACCATGCAGACGCTCAATTAGCTCAGTACGCTGTGAATGACTTTGTAGCAGATCGCGCAAGTCGACACCGTGCTCAGTGAACAGACATAGATGCAATTTACCTTTAGCCGATACTCTCAGGCGATTACAGTTAGCACAGAAGTTTTTTTCATAAGGCATGATTAACCCAATGCGACCTTGAAAATCACCGTGGCTAAAGTTCTGCGCTGGACCATCGTCAACGGCAGACTGATCGAGTTGCCAACCGTCTTGGATTAACTGAGACTTAATGTCGGCCCCCGCTAGGTGATGCGCCTTAAAATAGTCACGGCCTAATCCGGTTTCCATCAACTCAATAAAACGCAGATCGATAGGCGTCTGTTTAATCCAGTGAAGAAAGCGGGGCAAATCTTTATCGTTGAGGCCTTTTAGCAATACCGCATTGATCTTCACGCGCTCAAAGCCAGCCTCTAGCGCGGCATCAACCCCACGCATCACATCGTCAAACTTGTTTTCACCTGTGATCTGATAGAACATCCGCGGATCAAGGCTATCTACCGACACATTTATGCGCCTAAGCCCTGCGTCATACCACTCTTGAGCATGCTTAGCTAAGCGATATCCGTTAGTGGTAGTCGCGATAGTGGAAATTTTATCATTGTCAGCCACGATACGAATAATATCGCTAAAGTCTTTGCGCAGCGTAGGTTCACCACCTGTGATACGGATTTTTTGCGTACCCACTTCGGCAAAAGCACCCACTAGATTTTCGATCTCATTAAGATCTAAAAATTTGGGTTTACCATCGGGACGATAGCCGTCGGGGAGGCAGTATGTACATTTGAAGTTACAGACGTCAGTGACTGACATCCGCAGATAGTGAAATCTTCGACCAAAATTGTCTTGTAATTGAGACATGATCACCTTTCCAAGTAAGGGGAGGTGAGTCAATTTCTTTTCTCACCCCGGTGGCACTATTGCCACGGCTAGCTACCCATATCTGTTGACGTAGGATAGAAAGCTCGGAGAACCGTCGTTTCACAATTATAGGCCTAAATTTGCATCAGTTAATACCCCTGTTCACCCTTTTCTTGCACAAGATCAGCTGAGCGTGAACATATTGTGACAGCGCTCACGCAGATAATTACTATCAATTAGTCTATCCTGACTGCTTAAACTCTGTGCCATCTCACAAAATTAAGGTAAGGTGGTGAAAAGAATAAAACACCCGTTTCAATCGGGGGATAAGACCAAAAGAGGTGAAGTGATGGAACGCGAATCGATGGAGTTTGACGTTGTTATCGTTGGGGCTGGTCCTGCAGGCCTAGCAACAGCATGTCGACTGATGCAGATATCTCAAGACAGTGGTCAAGAACTGTCAGTTTGTGTGGTAGAAAAAGGCTCCGAAGTTGGCGCTCACATTCTATCTGGTGCAGTATTTGAACCTAAAGTACTCGATGAGTTATTTAGCGATTGGAAAGACACCGGCGCACCACTGCACACAGCTGTTACCCATGATGAACTGCACATGCTTAATTCACCATCAGCAGCCCGTGCGATGCCTAACGCCCTTATCCCAAAGACGATGCACAATGACGGCAATTATATTATTAGTGTCGGCAACCTCGCCCGCTGGTTAGCCGAACGCGCCGAAGCCTTGGGCGTTGAAATTTTCCCGGGGTTTCCTGCCAGCGAACTGCTTTTTAACGATGACAACAGTGTTAAAGGTATTTTAATTGGTGACATGGGTGTGGGTGCCGATGGTCAACCCAAAGACAGTTATGAGCCAGGCATGGAACTCCACGCTAAGTACACGGTATTCAGTGAAGGGTGCCGCGGACATCTAGGCAAACAGCTTATCGAAAAATATCACCTTGATAATGGCAAGACACCACAACATTACGGTTTAGGCTTTAAAGAGATATGGAAAGTCCCTAGTGAGCAACACCAACAGGGCAAAGTGGTGCACACTGGTGGTTGGCCGCTAACTGAAGGTGCATCAGGCGGCGGTTTCCTTTATCACCTTGAAGATAATCAAGTCGCGGTCGGCCTGATTATCGACCTTAACTATCAAAATCCACACTTGAGTCCATTTGATGAGTTTCAGCGCTATAAAACTCATCCAGTGATCAGCCAATACCTTAAAGATGGCGAACGTCTCAGCTACGGCGCACGCGCCATCACCAAAGGTGGACTCAACTCGCTACCCAAAATGAGTTTCCCTGGCGGACTGATTATTGGTTGTGATGCGGGCACACTCAATTTTGCCAAAATCAAAGGCACTCACACCGCCATGAAGAGCGGCATATTAGCGGCCGAAACCATCTGCCATGCACTGCATGCAGGGGTTGAAGGTGGAAAAGACCTGGATTGCTATCAAGAAAAGTTTGAACAAAGCTGGCTACAAGAAGAGTTGCATACATCACGCAATTTTGGCCCAGCCATGCACAAATTTGGTGCCTATTTAGGTGGCGCATTCAATTATATCGACCAAAACTGGTTCGGCGGCAAATTCCCTATCACCCTGCGTGATGAGAAGCATGACTACGCCCAAATGGCTGAAGTCAGTGCCTACAGCAAAATTGATTACCCCAAACCAGATGGCAAACTCAGCTTTGACAAGCTCTCATCTGTCTATCTCTCCAACACCTTCCATGAAGAGGATCAGTTGTGTCATCTGCGCCTTAAAGATGAGCGGATCCCTATCGATGTTAATCTAGTCAAGTTTGATGAACCTGCACAGCGTTACTGCCCAGCTGGGGTTTACGAAATTGTCGAAGAAGCTGGTGAGAAGAAGTTTATGATTAACGGTCAAAACTGTATTCACTGCAAGACTTGTGATATCAAAGATCCCAGTCAGAACATTACCTGGGTCAGCCCAGAGGGTGGCGGTGGTCCTAACTACCCCAATATGTAACCAACTCAGTTATAAACAAAAACGCGCTGCTCTTTGGCGCGTTTTTTAATGGGTTGCCGCTTGCGCTTACGCCAATAAATCACCATAATTGTTCACTATACCTACAAGCGCTATCTAAAGCGCACCATTTGAATGACCTTCATCCTCATAACACGCAAGGCTGCAACCTGAGGTGGATGCGATAAATGGAAAATCCTACCCCATAATATTCAATGGTTTAGCGTGTTAAGCAAACAGCGACTAACCTTAAATCAATTAACCAAACATCTGAATGGATATTCGGAAATTGTGGATGCGAGTTATAAACGATGAAACTTAACATGTTAACAATTAAACAAAAAATATTGCTGACGGTCACTTTTGCGGTGCTACTGTCGACTGTACTCGTTGGCGTACTTAGCCAGCGCAGCGCTAAAGAGGTTGTCGAACAACGAATGTTGACCTCTGAACTGCCAAATACGTTGCAATCGGTGAGAAATAAGGTAGAGATGGATATCTCTGTCTTAATGAATGCTGCTGAGCAACTGGCCAATAGTAAGATGCTTAAACAGTGGTTAGTCGAAGGTCGCCCGGCCGATACAGAGGCCTTGGTTATTGAGCAACTTAATGACATTAAACGCCAGTACAACCTAGCTCAAGCCTCCTATGCAGATCGGGAAACTGCAGCGTACTACACCCAAGATGGTTTCCTGCGTCTCTTAACACCGGATCAAGATGGCTGGTTCTTCGGTTATCGAGATAGTGGCCAAGAACGTATGTTGAACGTCTTTACCGAAGCCAATGGCGAGGTAAAACTCTTTATTAACTATCAACAGCCTAATGACAGGGGCCTAGTCGGGTTAGCTAAATCCTTAGACGACATGGTGCGTTTACTCGGTTCATTTAAAATTGAAGACACTGGGTTTGTGTACCTTGTCGACGCCAAAGGCCAAGTTAAACTACATCAAAATACCAGTGAGATTGGTCGCAGTAGCCTGACATCTCTATACCAAGAGGCTAATACCAGTCAGTTACTCAACCGTAGCGACTTTAGCTTAATCAAAACTGATATCGATGGTGAATCAACCCTGGTTGCCAGTAGCTATATCCCGTCAATGGACTGGTACCTTATTGCCCAAGTGCCTGAGAGTGAAGTATTTGCCTTACTTGAAGAATCGGCCTATCAGATCTTAATCTGGACATTGCTTATTGCTGCAGCATTTATTGGTCTATCTATTTTTGTTGCCGGATCAGTCAGTCAGCCCATTGCTAAAGTAGCGGATATGCTACAAGACATCGGCCAAGGTGAAGGTGATTTGCGCCAACGTCTACCTGTTGAAGGTCAAGATGAGCTGGCCCAACTTGCTAAAGGCTTTAATAGTTTTATCGAGAAAATTCAGCACTCCATTATTGAAGTCACTGACACCAGTGTCCAATTGAGTGAAGCGGCCACTAATGTTGCCAATCAGGCACAACAGACACTCGACGACAGCCAACTACAGAAAGATCAAACCATGATGGTGGTAACTGCGATTAACGAAATGGGCGCCACCGTCCATGAAATCGCCGGTAACGCAGCCCAAGCCGCCGATAACGCCAAAGACGCCGACAATGAATCAAGTGCCGGCCAAGTGGTTGTTATGCGCGCCCGCGATACCATTAATGAGCTTTCTAAAGATGTAGAACAGGTGGGTAATGTCATCGAGTCACTCGCCACTCACACCACTTCTATTGGTAGTATCTTGGATGTTATTCGTGCGGTATCTGACCAAACTAACCTACTTGCACTTAATGCAGCCATTGAAGCGGCACGAGCGGGTGAAGCGGGTCGTGGTTTTGCGGTCGTTGCAGAAGAGGTGCGTAACTTAGCATCGCGCACCGCAGCATCAACCGATGAAGTACAGAAGATGATTGATAACCTACAAGCCGAGGCAGCTCGGGCCGTACAGGCAATGATCCAAAGCCGAACTCGCAGCCAAGAGGGCGTGGCAGCGGTTGATGAGGCAAGCCATTCACTGACCGAGATCAGTCAGCAAATTGGGGCGATCACCGACATGAATATTCAGGTCGCCGCTGCAACGGAAGAGCAATCAACCGTGGTTGAAGATATCAATCGTAACGTCACAGAGATCAGCGAGATCACACGACGTACCACAGAAACCTCTGAGGCAGTGGCGCAAGCGAGTCAATCGTTAAATCAGTTGGCAAGACGTCTGGATACCTTAGTGGCGGGATTTAAGGTCTAAGCCTTGATATCTAATGAAATATCTATACAAAAAGCCCGCGATTGCGGGCTTTTTGATAACGACATAGCGACTGGCTTAAGCCTTTACGACTTCAAAAACTTAATCGTTAAGGGATAAGAATAACTAATCCCCTCACTGGCTTTCATCGCAGCTATGATGGTCACGACAATGTCAAAAATCGCCAACAAACCTAGCAAAATAAAACCGATACCAACGAACATTAAGATCATACTAATAAACGCATATAGCATCACGCTTATTTTAAAGTTTAAACAGTTTCTGCCACACTGATCGACAAACACTATCTCTTCACGTTTCATCAACCACACAATCAATGGCCCTAAGATTGAGCCGAACGGAATTAAATACCCAGAAAAGCTGGCAAGGTGTACTGCAACGCCCATATTTTTGTCATCTTTGGATAATGCTTCATTTTCTATCACTAATCTTTCTCCTTGATCATTACTATTATGTTGTCCATACCAATCCGTTTTAGCGGCTATGCGGCCCAAAAAGCCTAATCTGCCAAGGCTCTATTTTTTCAGAATCGAGGCGACGACTTAAACTATTCACCCAAGACTGGGCTAACCCCTCGCAACTGGCTAAACGGTCATAGGCGTGCACATCAAACTCGGAAGAAAAATAGATACTCATCGCCTCTCTAACACTCATATCGCTGCAACGTTGTTGCAGCGATATACTTGCATCTTGAGCTATTTTACCAGGGGTTATCACTCGGTAAAACCAGCCGCAAAGGCCACTCGTCTGCATCGCCAGTGCAAAGTCCTGGTGACCGAATTGATGATTGAGCTTAAAACAGGGAGACCGCGGTTGAGTGACTTGCACGATTACCTCACCGATCGCAATTATGTCACCAATATTGACCTGAGTTTCATCGAGGCCAACACTGCTAATGTTTTCGCCCATGGCGGGGGCATCTTTAAAGCCTACCATCATATCCCAGCGTCGATACTGACCATAATGCTCACGAGGGAAATGATGCAGTACCCTGTCTAAGCCACCATGATGCTTAGGATCAGCCTGCGAATCGCCGACAACCGTTGATTCGGTCACCACTAATTGTTGTCGACGCTGTTTCCCTGCAATCATGCTGCTGACACCACCATATTCAGTAACAGCATCGCCTGCATACAATCCCGATATTCTTTTTACTAACAACTGTTTCATATCAAATTCTTTCTTAGATTGATTGGTGTAAGACGAACTTAAGCCACTCACTTGGCGCTTGCTGCTCGGCGCCGAGCAATTCAAATTTCAATTTTTTCAGCAACTGAATTGATGCTTCATTTTCACGCATTACGTTGCCATAAAAAGTAGAAATCTTGTAGTCTTTAATACCCACCTGCAATGCGGCCTGTGCTGCTTCCGCTGCAAAACCTTGGCGCCACACACTGCGCATTAACCGAAAGCCAAGATCGACTTCGCCAGACAAAGTATCTTTGCGCAGCCCACAAAAACCTAAATAGCGTCCCGTTGCGCGCTCAATAACGCTCCAACGGCCAAAACCGTGACGCTTGTACTCATCATAGTTTTCGATAAATCGTGCAGCAGCCTCGATAGAATCAAAAGACTCATCGCCCGTATAGCGTAGAACATGAGAGTCAACGTTGAGCCAATAAAAGCCTTCCGCGTCTTGCAGACTAAATTCCCTTAGAATAAGCCTTGGCGTTGTGTTGACCACCCCAACCATTAGGTCGATAGCACCACTTTATTACGCCCTTGTGCTTTGGCTTGATAAAGGGCGACATCGACACGATTAATCAGTGATTGTAAGGACTCATCCTGCTTATACTCACCAACACCTAGGCTAACTGTCACACCAAATTCATCACCATTTACGCGGATCATACGTTGCGCAATTTGAGTACGTATTTTTTCAGCCAGATTACTGGCGTGGGCCAAATCACTATTTGGTAGCAGCAGTAAAAACTCCTCCCCACCCCAACGACAGATCAGATCGCTGTCGCGTAACTCGGCGCGCGCAATATGACATACAGTTTGGATGACTAAATCACCAATACTATGACCATGGCGATCATTAACCTGTTTAAAATGATCGATATCAAGCAGTAGTACAGACACCCGCGAACTCTCTTGTGTGGCTAGCTTTAAGGTATTTTCAAAATGGCTTTCAAACACCTGTCGATTTGTCACACCAGTCAATTTATCGGTAGTGGCCATCAGTTCTAACTTGCGCTGATAGCGACCTAAAGTCATGTTGGCAATAATTAAAATAGCGACGGTGACAATAAAACTCAGCAATATGTTAGTCCAGAAGGTATTGAGTAGCTTCTGCTCATCGGGATCCTCCTCCTGCTCTACCATTAAGTACCATTTAAACTCGGGGACTAGGCGGCTGTTGAGATAAACGCTTTTACCGTCTCGCATATAGGAGATCGATGCACTGGGGCTGGTAAGAATTCGCGTTGCGAGCGGGGCTAACTCTTTAGATTTTTGTAATGAATTGCTGCCATGGTATTCATTGCCTCGCAGCGTAACTCTTCCCGTTCTGTCGACAAAGTAGACATGGCGGTTATAGCGAGCTTGATACATCTCTACCAGCTCTTTAACCTTTTCAACAGCCAGCCCAACGCCTGTGACACCAATAAAGTTGCCATCGAAATCAAATACCTTGTAGTTGATATAAACAACGGTACGGTTTTTATTGGCCGTGTCGGGATCGATATTAATCTCATATAACTCTTCTTTGGGTAGCGACCTGACCCTAAAGTACCAAGCGTCTTCACTGTCTATATCATTAATCTGCTTAAGTACTCCCGTTGAGTGATAGTAGTTACGGGATTTTTCTGACACAAAGAAACTGGTGACCGTATTATACTTTGTTTGTATTTCATTAAGGTAGCGGATCAACTGCTGAGGGTTTTGCTCTTCATTGAGGGTCCATTCTCGTACAAAAGTGTCTTGTGCCATCAAAGAGGAGATAAATATTGGCCGTAGCAGATCTTGTTGAATTTCGGAATAGATATTATCACTGGTGAGCGGGAGTGTGTTTTCAGAGATGTGCTCACTCAAGGAGTCGTGGGCAACCTTATAACTGATCGCACTGATCGCAATAAAAGCACTGAGCAGCAAGATAAACAGTACCCAAATGAACTTCCTTTTATCGCTCCAAACAGCATTCCCCATAAATACCCCTTAACAGCAACAGCTCCCGAAACAGTTAACCAAATGTTAACCGAATTCAAAGCAGAACTCACCGATTTTAATTCAGATAAAAAAAAGCCCCTAAACGGGGCGAGAGATCAGAAGAGCACTCAATGTTAGAAACTAAGCTACAACACACAACAAGGTCAGGGAACAGCCTGCGACCGATGCGAAGTACTTTAGCCTCAGATAATGACATTATGATGACAAATACATGGCTATAGGTGCTTTTGACCAGCCAAATAATGGTTTAATTGTGCGCCAGGAATTGAACTTTGGGTGGCCACCGCAAATGCGGCCCATCTCGCCCCCTCCTCCATTGCTTGGCAAATAGGTTGCTGCTGCATTAAACCATGCAATACCCCTGCGGCATAAGCATCACCAGCACCAGTGGTGTCAATCACATTGGCCGTTTGCGCGGCGACATGCTGCTCACCCTTGTTGTGATAAACCATCGCACCAGACTCACCATCGGTAACGATAAAATACTGCAAACTCTCACCCGCTATCGTTAAGGCATACTCCCACGGAGACAACTGGCTACGCCCCTGCATATCAGCCTTTGAGGCAATAAGAATATGGCAAGGTCGCTGACGGTTATCCTTAGCCAATTGCGCCATCACTAACGTCTGTTTCAGCGCCGTTTTAGCCCAGCTCACCGCCCCCTCGGCAGAAGAGTTTATGTAGAGCGCATCCCAATTGCTCCAATTAGGCGGAGCGGCTAGCTCAAACAGCGGGCGCTCAGGTCTAATAATGGTACGTTCGCCATCGGGTGTCATGACCAATAACATCTCACAGGTATTTTGCTCATAACGCTGCATTAGACGACAGTCTATCCCTTGCGTACTGGCCTCAGCCATTAACCAGTCGCCAATTTTGTCACGCCCAACTTGGCTCACTAGCGCCACGTTATGCCCAGCCCAAACCAAACCAATACCAGTATTCGCGCCACCGCCACCAAGGCGATAGCCACCATCTTGATAATGGTAGCGACCTCCGGTCTCCAATGGCCTATTAAGCTTTAATATACGATCACAGTTTAAATTGGCGATAAGTAGGATACTGGCCATAAGGGCTCCGAAAAATCATAATTAATATAAACTAAGTAACGACAGTAAACGTTCAGCTGACGTGACCCTGCATTAGCCATCACCGTAATAGTAAGTGCCCTTCGGCGGTGAAGCAAACAGCGACATCGCAGCCTGCATCTCATCAACAGGGAAACCATTAACCGACGCTCGATGATCCTCAATCGACTGCCAGCGCTCTATCACCGCAAACAGATCATTATTATCTTGTTGGCGTAATACCTCATAAGCAAGACAACCTTTAGAGGCGGTAATGTATGGGGCTAAAGAGAGCAAGAACTGATGCAAAGCCTGCCCCTCGCCCTCTGCTGCGCGAAATTCGCCTATGCGTATGACCATAAAAAATCCTTTCTTTTTAGCCTCAACGCGTATGAATCTGCGCCAGACGATTTACTTAAGAGTGGCTCAAAGCTACCCGAATAGACACGATTATCAAGTGCTACAACCGTGAATATTGGTCGCAAAGCGTTCCCTAAAACGCTCACTTAGATGTAAGCCTTTGCCCTAAGCGCTGTCAGCATCTCGCCTTTACAAAAATAGCCATCAACCACGAACGTCTTAACTGATTGTTTTTAAACAGTTTTATTGGTATAGAACTTTTGAATGAGAAAACGACTTTCACCAGCAATGACTTTTTGAATACGCAAATAGCGCTACCATTCGTCCATAAGCTAAATAAAGGATTATTGAATGGAATCGATAATATGCTTTGATGAAATCATGGATTTGACCGCAACTCCCGAACATAAGCTGCAGCGTTATCGCGCCTGCCTCCATGAATTTGAGCGTCTAAACTACGAAGACCCTTTTATCAGGCAGATCCGAACCGAGGTAGCTCGGCTAGAGCAGGAGTTATCGCTACGGCCAAAGCAACAACACTATTTTCTCAATACCTAGGCTTTGTAGCCCTCAAACACTTGCCAGTAAAAACAAAAAAGGCTGACCTAAGGCCAGCCTTTTTTGTTGCGTTTTCGGTCACATATCACAAGGCTTGAGCGGTTTACGCAGCTGCGCACGAACGTTATCCATACCCGAATAGAACTCTTTCATCATCAATAATCCCATCATTTTACCGTTATCGGTGACGATAAGATTATCGGGATCTGTAGGATCATTCTTAATCGCGCCAATCACCTTCATGGAGGCCATCTCTTTAAACAGTGCTGTATCTAAATTCACCCCAAAGGTCTCACGGAAGTATTTACGTGACAGACGACCCGAGAACATCCCCAGCAAGAATCGATACTGCATCACATCTTTCTTACTGTAATTTTTCTGTTGTTCAACTCCCATACGTCCAGCAGCAATATTTTCTTGATACTTACGTAAAGAGAAGTTGTTCACATACAGGGTGTCATCTAAAAAGCTAAATGAACCTGAGCCCACACCTAAGTATTCATCATAATCGATGACATACTCATCGAAACCTTCGTTATTCGCCTTACCAAAAGCCCATGCAGACAACTGATTATACTGGCCATTTAGGCTATTAAGGATCTGGCGGTATTGACGCGCCATATCCCCCTGAGGTGCGGCAAGTTTACCCTTAACACTCTTGCGAGTTTGATGAGTGATCATCAAGGGGTAAGTGGTAATTTGACGAGGATCTAACCGTGAAGCCATATCCAAATCATGCTGGATAACCTCATCAGTTTGACCACGAAAACCAAAGATAAGATCGACATTGATAATAGGGAACAGCTCTTTAGCCGCCATGATCTTGTCAAACGTCTGCTGACCAGAACCAAACTTCTCTAATCGGTCTGTCATGGCTAAGATGTCGTCATTAAAACTCTGTACGCCAATAGACATGCGATCCACTAGCCCTTCGAGCTGTTTAAAGCCTGGGCTATCTAAATGCTGTGGATCGGACTCGCAAGACACCTCTTTAATACTGGGAAACAAGGTTTTCGCATGCTCAATAGTACGCGCTAACTCATCTTCAAGTACCGTTGTCGTGCCACCACCGATATACATAGATTCAAAGTCATATCCAAGTGCTTTGACCATATCCATCTCTTTACGCAAAGAGATGAAATACGCACGTGCTTTATCTTCTTTGAACAAAAAACGATGGAAGGTACAGAAAGAGCAAAGGGTATGGCAGAAAGGCACATGAGCATAAAGCATGTACTTCTTACCCTCGACAGGGGCAGGCATCATAGAAGCTGACTGGGTATCGAGGCGTAAATTCTTATCCACATAGTACTGCATGACTCGCTCCATAGAGCTCAGCATCCAGTTGGGTACGGTAATATCGGCTTGATACGGCTTAATCAAGTTACCGGGTACCGATTGAATAATAGAAGACATACAAATTCCTAACTGAACCAGACCTTGAAGCGCAAAGCCATTGGATAAATAAAGACTTAAAAGAGATACACATCCTTTTGCGGAATACAAAAATACCACTTAAGACATAGATAAAACGTGAACTGGCTTTAAGTTACAACACCTAGCATGGGTTTGAGTGCATAATTGTTAAGCATGTCATGTTTTAGTAATTGTTGATTAATTGTAATATCTCCAACAGAGAGTGAGTTGACCGGGCCACATGCCAAAACTCAAAACACCCAAGTAGACCTGACAACCACCACATCACACAATAACATGCCACTTTGCTTGCCTAATTACAGAGTGCCAAGTGGTTCACAGCCAACAACCCCTCACCATAACCACCAGGTTATCGCCTAATGCACTCACCCGGACTTTGTTTAAAGTAGCGTTTAAATTCACGGCTAAATTGCGCGGGGCTTTCATAACCAACAGCCAAGGCAGCTTCTTTAGCCTTAGCCCCATGTTGTTGCAGCAGCTCTTTGGCCTTATTGAGACGGATTTTTTTCACATACTGAATAGGTGAAGAGGCTGTCACCTCTTTAAAGCCGCGATGAAAAGCCGATGTACTCATATTGACTAGGCTAGCAAGCTGTTCGACCTCAATAGAGTCTGCATAGTGCTGATGGATAAAGCTCAGTGCTTTATCAATGCGAGAAAGCCGGGTGTGGCTTAATGCTAATGCATATAAAGGTGCTGCATTGGGCAACATCAGTAATCGATACAGCAACTCATGTAAAAAACTGCCGCCCAGCGCCTGCGCCTCGAGGGGAGACTGCAAAGCTTGCAGCAGTCTGATCACACAACTCTCCATCTGCTGGTTATTCTGGGCAATAAAATAACCAGGCAAGTGTGACTCCCCCAGTTCAGTAGGCTGTTGATCATGGGCATCCATCACCCGAGTTAATTCATCCAGTAGCTTTAGGTCAATATCAATGACCAAGACTAAGACAGGTTCTTCTACCGATGCAAACGTCTCACACTCCACCGGAACAGGTACCGTCATTACTAGTGAATTTTGCGGGTCATAGTCGAACACTTCGTTGTCCAGATATACCCGCTTCTTACCCTGCCCGACAATCAGTACGCCTTGGTAATAACACATAGGTCCACGCGCACCATATTGCGAGCTACGAAAAATATGAACCCCTTGCAAGGCAGTTGGATTTATCCCTTCGTTTGGCGCAAGCGCCGACATTAGCTGAGCAATACTCTTCATCAAACACCTCGATCGACTTTGGAGGTAAATACTAGCACCAAGATAGGAAAATGCACACTTTAGGCCACTTTAATCCAAATTCAACAAGCATAGAGTAGGAATAGGCAAATTTGATCCAGCAATAGGTATTTCTATTTATTCAAACTGAACTAAGATTACCCTCAGATCCTATAGCTTTAAAGAAAGGTAACGCCCATGCTAAATTTTGACTATCGAAATCCAACTCACATTGTATTTGGCAAAGAGAGACTTGCGGAGCTAGACCAACTCATACCTGCCGATGCCAGAGTTTTAGTCACCTATGGCGGCGGCAGCGTTAAGCGTTTCGGTACGCTCGATAAGGTACTTAGCGCATTGGGCGGTCGCACAGTGTTTGAGTTTGGTGGTATCGAGGCCAATCCCAAATATGAGACCTTAATGCAAGCTACTGAACTTGCCCGAAAGGAGTCGATTGACTTCCTGTTAGCTGTTGGCGGTGGTTCGGTGATGGATGGCACCAAGTTTATTGCCCTAGCGACAAAGTTTGAAGGTGATACCAGCAGTCTGCTATTCCATGGATTCGCGCCAGTTCCTGTCGATGCGAAAGATGTGTTGCCGCTTGGAACTGTTGCAACCTTGCCAGCGACGGGTTCAGAAATGAACGCCTTTGGTGTTGTAAGCTATCAAGGTGGTAAGTTCCCAGTAAACCATCCCAGCATCTATCCTACCTTTTCGATGCTAGACCCAACACTCACCTTCAGCTTACCCAAGATCCAAGTGGCTAACGGTGTGGTCGATGCATTCGTTCATGTGCTTGAACAATATGCCACTTATCCTGTCGATGGACGAGTACAAGACAGAACAGCTGAAGGGATCATGCGAACACTGATCGAAATTGGCCCTATTACAGTAGCCGAACCAGAAAATTATCAAGCGCGAGCGAACTTGATGTGGAGTGCCACTTCAGCGCTTAACGGCATGATAGGCGCGGGTGTGCCATTCGACTGGACCACACACATGATAGGCCATGAACTCACTGCGCTGTTTCATATCGATCACGCACAAACCTTAGCGGCACTCTTGCCATCAGTATGGCGTGTACGCAAAACACAGAAGCATGCGAAATTATTGCAATATGCTGAACGCGTATGGGATATCACAGATGGCGATGAAGAGAGCCGCGTCGAGCAAGCGATTGCCAAAACCGAAGCCTTCTTCCAGCAAGTAGGACTCAAAACACGCCTGCGTGACTACGACATAGCCAAAGCGCAAATTGACGATATCATTAACGCTCTGGAAGCTCATGGTATGACGGCGCTATCGGAGTCTGGCGATCTAGGCCTAGATGTCAGCCGTGAGATTTTAGAAAAAGCTTGGTAAAGCAAGCAGCCTAGACAAAGCTAGCGAAGAGACTGACCTTAATCAGTCTCTTTTGCTTTTTCGGATACCGTTTTGCGCTTTTTGAGTATAATAAACAGTAAGTCGACAGCCACAATACCTAACACTACTATACTGAACCCATTAATGAGATCACGTTAAAAAGCCAACAAACTGGTAGCAAAGAGATTGGCCAACACCAATGCAGCCAGCGATATAACCAAGGTTATCGCAATAATGGCGCTAACTTTTATCATCCCAGCTCCTTCAACTCAACCTAGCCCATCTCTGCACAGATTAGTTGCGCAGCGCTTGAATCATCGCTATACATTGCTCAATTTGACTAGCCCAGCCATCCAGTACTTGGCTCATGCGAACAGGCATGGCATCCATTAAATGGGTACGCCCAATTTTAACCACATCGTCAACCTGTAGCGCCTTCGTCTGAATGGTTTCGACCAGAAAAACCAAGGAGGGAAACAGTCAATGCTCTAGGGCCAACAGCGCACTGATATGTATGCTGCTGGGGATAATATCGTTACTGCGGTTGGCTGTTCAAGTAGGGTTAACTCTGCATTGGCATTGGCTTCGGCCCACTTTGCCAGTAACAACGCTCGAATATAACTTATCGGCATTCTCTGGCCACTAATAGGGAAATTGTTTATCGCCCTTGCCGTTTGCGCGGCATAAAACACCTCGATAGGCACCTCAACTTTTCCCAAGCTATCTATCACCTTTTTAGCCGTCACCATGACCTGTAGTGGTACGGTGAATTTGGCCACCTAGTTAGAGGTGATATCATCACCTCATAAGTTAACAGGTGACACTATGAAAAAACGTACAAGAAGACTTTTTAGCGCAGAGTTCAAACTTGAATCAGCTCAATTAGTGCTAGATCAAAATTACTCAATTGTTGAAGCTGCTCAAGCCATGAGTGTAGGCAAATCAACCATGGATAAATGGGTTCGACAATTAAGAGAAGAGCGACAAGGTAAGCAACCTAAAGCATCACCTATATCACCAGAACAAATTGAAATTCGAGAGTTAAAAAAGCAACTCGCTCGCCTCCAAGAGCACAACGAAATATTAAAAAAGGCCACAGCTCTGTTGATGTCGGACTCACTGAACAATTCTTAATAATTGAGAAACTCAGGCAGAGCTACAGCATAAAAACATTATGCGAAGTGTTCAGTATTCATCGTAGTAGTTACAAATATTGGAAAAAGCGGCCAACAACCATTAATGCCGATAAAGTTAAACTTCGGAGCCTAGTTAGCGAAGTACACACTGCAAGTAATGGGTCGGCTGGTGCTAGAACCATTGCAGATATGGTTAGCCAGCAAGGTGTCTTGCTAAGCCGCTATCGTGCCACTAAGTTGATGAAAGAGCTTGGTATAGTTAGCTGTCAGGTTCCTAAGCACAAATACCGAAAAGGCACGCTAGAACATATTGAAACCCCTAATCACCTAGGTCGACAATTCGCAGTTACAGCTCCGAATGAAGTCTGGGTTGGTGATGTCACCTACGTGTGGGCTGGTAACCGCTGGATGTACTTAGCTGTTGTGATTGATCTATTCGCCCGTAAAGTGATTGGCTGGGCTATGTCATTATCACCTGATAGCCGTTTAACTGGCAAAGCGCTTACGATGGCCTATGAAGGTCGTGGTAAACCTAAAGATGTTATGTTCCATAGCGATCAAGGGACTCACTATACAAGCAGAAAATATCGACAACTTTTATGGCGATACCAGCTCAAACAAAGTTTATCTCGACGTGGGAATTGTTGGGATAATAGTCCAATGGAACGCTTTTTTAGGAGCCTTAAGACAGAATGGATACCAACAACAGGGTATCGTAATTTTACAGAAGCTCAGAACGAAATTACACGATACATAATTGGATATTACTGCCAGCTTCGTCCACATCAATATAACGGCGGACTGACGCCCAATGAATCGGAACGATTGTTCTGGTTAAACTCTAAGATCGTGGCCAATATTAGTTGACCACTACA
>NZ_MCBT01000003.1:0-83073 GCF_001735525.1 Shewanella colwelliana | reverse complement strand
CTGTCATGCGTGCCGAAGGCACACGGGTTCGAGTCCCGTCCGCTCCGCCAACATTACGATAAGCCCTAGCAGCAATGCTAGGGCTTTTTCGTATCTGGAATTCGCAAAAAACAAATCAGTAGTTCAGTTGGTTAGGGCTTTTTATTAGAGATAGTCGGCCTGTCATGCGTGCCGAAGGCACACGGGTTCGAGTCCCGTCCGCTCCGCCAACACAAAGACGAAAGCCTCTGCAGCAATGCAGAGGCTTTTTTCGTTATGGCGTCACGGATAAATTCACCCCAGCTACGCTAAAGCTTCGCGCTCGTATGCTTGTGGCTATCGCCACACTTGCCCACAAACATTACGATAAGCCCTAGCAACAATGCTAGGGCTTTTTCATGTCTGTTTTTCAGAGACATGGTCATGACTGTACAAGGTTAAATAGGTAACTCCTTGCTGACGGAGCGGTCACTTTTGACCATCCATGGTCGACATGACCTTTGTATATCATGCACTTCGTCGTTCAGTTGCTTAGACGCTCAGCATCGAAACGTCGGCCCGTCCTAATTGATGAAGGCAAGCCTGTCTCGTCAACATTATGATGGAAGCCTCAGGCGAAATGCTGTGGCTTTTTCGTTTGGCGAAGCTACCTCTTTAATCGGCATTAATCTGTACAAGCTTCGTATTTATAAGTTTATAGCTCGGAGATATTCCTCCATACACATTACGATATGCCTTAGCTAGAATGTCCGAGCCTAAATATCTGGTATTTCTCTAATTCAGCTGCCCCCTTGTCTTATCCGTATTTTTTCACGTATTAACGGCCTATTTAATATCTCAGCTTCTCTTGGGTAATCATCTTGCCATGGTCTATTCAACGGTTAGTATTCGATGCATATTGGTAGTCAGTTCTCTCACTTCTATAGAAAAAATAGAGTTTCCTTTTCCAAAGACGCTGGAGAATAATATTAATAGTGTGGTTAACGTTATGTTTTATATTAATAAAAATCTTCTCTGTTTTGTTGTTCATGTGTTTTGTTTTATTCATTGGTGATATATTGATTGGTGAAGAGAGCCTGCACAGGGAAGTTATGGCATAATCAGGGGCCGCATTTTCCTTTACCTTATGCTGGTTTATGCATGCTAATAATAAAAATTGATATTGGGTGATATCGCCTTTGCTTAGAGCTTTTTTTTGTCCCTCACTGTTAGTTATCACGCCCATTATCTGTGTGGTGTTATTTGCGCTGTCAATTGTGTCTATCTATTTTGTAGAACGTGATCAAAGTAGAAGCGATGTTTATAACAGCAAAATTCACGCCTTGTCTCAGCAGCTGTTGAGAATGGATCATATACTCTCTATTGCCACATTTCGTGAGGATTCTTCGCGTATAACGGAAGAGATATCGCTTGTAAGCAGTGATCTATGGATGTCTGTTTACACCTTAATTGATGATCAAGGTATTATTCGATTTGCCAACCATGCAGTGTGGAGTGAAAGTTCTGCGAGTTTGGTTATTGATGGATATAGCCATCAACTCCATCAGCAAGCGGTATTAGAAAAAGCATCTTTGATTCAATTCAATCGGCAGCGAAAGTCAATACAGGCTTATTACCCTATCGCGGTAGCTATGTCTGCTTTATCTGATGAGCAGCCAAATCTGATTTACCTGGAATACGATATCTCTCCAGCCCTCTCTGCTTCCGATGATGAAGTATTTATGCGGTTGGTGCGTATTGCATCAATTTTCGCGGTCGGTGGTGGACTCGCGTTGATACTTTTATATATCGGTGTACTTAGACCCATTAGGCTGCTTAATAGACAAGCGAGCGGTCTTCCAGTGGCCACTGGGGATTTCCATCCAATGCCATCACGATTTAGCGAAATTTCGGCGTTAGGCCATCATCTTTATGAATTTAAACAGCGTTATCATATTGGCGCTAAGCAGTTGAAGGATAGCGAGCAGCGCTGGCTATTTGCTGTAGAGGTTTCTCGCTACGGTATTTGGGATTGGAATTTAACTGATAACTCACTATTTTTGTCAGATAGATGGAAGGATATGCTTGGCTATAGTGCGGATACGCTTAAAGGTGAGTTAGCGACCTGGGAGAGCCGACTGCACCCAGAAGATAAGGCATCGACACTTGAGCTGCTGAACCAATACTTATCGGGTAAGTCTGATGAATTTGAGAGTGTACATCGTTTACGGCATAAGCAAGGGCACTATGTTTGGGTTTTAGATCGCGGTATGGCTGTAGAGTGGAGTGACAAAGGTAAGCCCGTCAGAATGATCGGGACCCTGTCTGATGTTACCGAAGATGTTCGGAATCAAAGAGCGGCACAGCATCAGACAAAACATGATCCACTCACCGATTTAGCTAACCGTAGGGCCTTAATGGATGTACTTTACGGTCTAACGCATGAAACAGACTACAGTGCATCACTGTTTATGGTTAACTTAGATAATTTCAAAGTGGTTAATGATGCGCTTGGGCATCATGGCGGTGACCGATTACTCATTCAAATTGCAGCAAGGTTGTCGAGCTACTTCTCCTCAAACGCATTGATTGCTAGATTGGGTGCTGATGAATTTGTGATATTAGTTAAACGATTGCCCAAAGATCCCGTTATAGCAGCTAAGCGTTCCCAAGCGGTAGCGAGCCAGCTTAGGCAATTGATTGCTCGTAGTTTTAGCATTAGTAATCATACGTTTAACCTCTCTGCTTGTGTCGGTACGACGATAATCAATAATGATGAAGATGTTGAACCGGAACAACATCTAAAGCGTGTCAGTTTGGCATTAGCCCAAGCGAAGGAGAATGGTCGAGATGGGTGTGTTCTCTATAGCAAAGAGATGGATAAGCAGGCCGAAAAGCATCTGCTGATTCGTACAGAATTAAACCATGCAATTGCTAGGGAGCAGTTATCATTGGTTTATCAACCACTCATTGCTCGTGATGGCTCGGTTGCGTCGGTTGAAGCATTACTGCGTTGGAATCATCCTCATCATGGGATGATATCTCCTGCTGAGTTCATTCCTATTGCTGAAGGTAGCGGATTAATTTTAGAGCTAGGGCGTTGGGTTTTACTGGAGGCTTGTCGTTTTATTCGTACAATGGAAATGCAAGGAATTGAGCCTCCGATGGTCTCTATTAACGTAAGTGCAAGACAGTTTAATCAGTTAGAATTTGCACAGAAATTATTGGCCGTTTTGAAGGGGCAAAATGTCGCGCCTAACAAAATTGAACTTGAGCTGACCGAGTACGCCTTATTGACCGATATTGCACAGGTCCGCCACTCAATGTGTTTACTTCGTGAGGCGGGTATTAGTATTGCGGTCGATGATTTTGGTACGGGTTATAGCTCTCTTAGTTATCTAAAGGGGCTGCCTTTGAATCGGTTAAAGCTTGATGCCAGCTTTATTCGAGATATGGCGGATGGCGATGCCTCAACCGCTATCGTTAAATCAGTTATCGATATGGCACATGGCCTAGATTTGAAGTTTGTAGCTGAAGGCGTAGAGATTCAGTCGCAGTTTGAGCAATTGTTAGATTTACAGTGTGACCTATTTCAGGGCTATCTGTTCCATCGGCCAATGAATGGCGAAGCATTGAAAGCCCTGCTATTAACAAATTGTAGTAAAACAAAAAAGGAAGTTAGCGCTACCTCTTAACGGTATCTGTTGAACGTTCTATTTTGTGTGTTCATCTAAAAACTGCATTAATGCTTTTAGGGCTATTGTGCGGGCCTGATCGCTTTCCATAAATATTTCATGGCGTGCATCGGTGATGCTGACTAGCTGACAATGTTTACCTGCTGCCCTATCCTGAGCCCGATTATCAACAATGGTGTCTTGGTCTGCCTGTAAAATTAAAATTGGGACAGTACTATTCTTTGCTGCGGTTCTTGCTTGTTCGGAAGCCTCGATTGCTTGCCATAGCCAACGATTCGTTGGGGAGCCTAGTTGTAAACTTGGCTGTTGAGCATAGAGCGCACGGTAAGCGTCATAGCGGTGCTGACTGTTCGTCAGATCATTTTTTTCAAAAGGGTCAGGGCTATAGTCCTTGCCGCCTAAGACATAGTTAGGCGCAGAACTTGAGTCATTATCTAACTTTTTGGCGAGCCAATGTATGAACGCCCTATTTGCCGGGAGAACAATACCATACATGGGGGCAGAGAATACTGCAGCTTTGAAGGTAGCAGGATGATGCTGTATATAGAGCGTACCAATGGTTCCGCCCATTGAGTGGCCCACAAGATAGAGTGCGTGGTGATGGGCTGGCTTGACTATAGTGTCGATGAAACAACTAAAATCCTTAACATAATCATCAAATCTGTCGATATGACCTTGATGTGGATTATGTGTTGTACGACTGGATAGGCCCTGACCACGATGGTCAATCGCGTAAATGCTATAGCCTAGTTGGTAGAGGTCATAGATTAATTCTTTATATTTTAAGTAGGTCTCGACTCGTCCACTACTGATAACAATTGCTTTTGTCGATGCAGGATTATGAACCCAGCAGTAAGCCAATTCTACACCATCGTTAACGGCGAGTATTTTGTGATTAATTTGCTGCCAGAAACGGTCTAAATTAGTGCTATCTAGCGCCATTTCTGAAGAAAATGTGAGCGAAGGTAGCTGATTAAGAGTGGGATTAGCAACAGTAGACATTGAGCTTTTAGCAATTGATGGGCAAGACCATGAGTGTAACATAGCATAGCCATTAAGCTGAATTTCAGTCCTGTTGGGTCCAGTGATTGATTCTGCAGAGTAGTGGGATCTCCACTACTCTGCATTGGAGTTAGGCTTTTGCTTTGTACTGGGCAATAAAGTCATCGATCTGCTGTTCTAGCAGTGCCATAGGTACGGAGCCGTTAGCCAGTATGGCGTCGTGGAAGGCGCGGATATCAAATTGAGTACCTAAAGCGGTTTCAGCTTTTTTACGTAAACGTTTAATGGTTAACTCACCCACCTTGTAGGACAGTGCTTGGCCTGGCCAAGAGATATAGCGGTCAATTTCGGTAGTCACATTATGCATTGAAAGTGCCGTATTGCTTGCCATAAAGTCGAGTGCTTGTTGTCGGCTCCATCCTTTTGAGTGCATGCCTGTGTCGACGACTAACCTTGCTGCGCGCCACATCTCATAGGTTAAACGTCCAAAATTACTGTAAGGGTCTTGATAAAAACCAGCTTCAAGGCCGAGAAATTCTGAGTAAAGCCCCCAACCTTCGCCAAAGGCTGAAATATAGCTATAACGTCTAAATTTGGGTAGCGAGTCTAGCTCTTGATTTAACGATATTTGTAGATGGTGTCCGGGCACTGCCTCATGCAGTGTTAGTGCCTCCATCTCATAAAGCGGGCGCTTGTCCAATGCATAGGTATTAACCCAGTAGTAACCTGGCTCATCATCTCTATTAGACCCAGAATAGCGTCCGGTAGTGTATTTTGGGGCTATCTCGGCAGGCACCTCTTGAATACCATATGGCGTACGAGGTAGCTTGCCAAAATATTTTGGTAGCATGGCATCGGCTTTCTTGGCGATATAGGCGGCTTCTTTGAGTAGTTCCTCTGCTGTTTTGGGGTAGAACTGTGGATCGGTGCGTAGAAAGTGCAGGAACGCTGAAAAATCGCCGTTAAAGCCCACTTCATCTATGATGGTTTGCATCTCTGCGCGAATACGTTTGACCTCTTTAAGTCCAAGTTGATGAACTTGCTCTGCGGTCATGGGTAAGGTGGTGTAGTAGCGTACTCGATTTTCATAGAAAGCATTACCGTCTGGTAGGCTCGATGTAGCAATAGAAGTGCGAGCGCCTGGAATATAGGTTTCGGTCATAAATTGGTAGTAGGTCTGATAGGTCGGTAGCACTGTGTTTTTGACTAACTCTTTACCTAGCTTGGTTAAACGTGCTTTTTGCTCGGCACTAAAGTGCTTGGGGTATTGTGTAAATGGCTTGTAATAGCCACTTTCCTCAACTGGAACGATAAAGGCGCTAATACTCTCTTCAAACCCGTTTAATACCACTTTCGCAGGAGTAATACCGGCTGATAAGCCCTGCTGAAGCCAGTATGTTTGCTGGGCAAAATATTTAGGTAGTGCTTTGAGCTTAGCAATGTAATCTTGGTAGTCTTGCTCGCTCTTGAAGCGTGCTTTGGCTATCGAGGCAATATAAGCGTGGAAGCCACTTTCTGCTGAGATAGGTAGGTAGTGATCTTTATAACGATAGAGGTCGACACTGTTTTGTAACTGGTACTGCAATATCTGAGCATTGATCTTGTCTTCTTTAGAGAGTGAAGATAAGTCCAATCGTTTAAGGGAGGCGAGCAGGGCTTTCTCTGCTCCAAATGTCTTTTGTAATGCCGCGGGGGATAGGTCGGCTAGTTTACCCGCGGCACTTTTATCGCCCTGTGAATACGCTAAATCTGGGCTAGAATTTAATCTAAGTTGCCAAGCACTATCTATAATGGATTGCAGGTTACTGCTAGCCTGATTCGTGGATTGATTTGCTTTGCTGTCACTCTGCTGGGTAGCATCTTTGGCGGCATTATTGTAATCCGATGTCGTGGTGTTAAGTTGGCACGCACTGAGGCTTAATATGAGAAGGCTGGGCCCAACGAGCTTGTACATGAGAGTCTCCCTTAATTATTTTTTTATTTGTTCAGGGATTATGCACGAATTGCTCTTAGAACGTCATAATTGGTAGCGATAAATGTGTTAATTAGATTTCTTAAGCCATGACAAGCAAGGTTGTTGGATGACATTAATTGTAAGTCTTACCGTTTTGTTTTGTGCTGGTTAGCACTAGAGACTTGATACAAAAAAGCCGGTGATCACTCACCGGCTTTTCTAGATATCTAAAAGGCTAGATCACACGAGAGAACTGTTGTTGGCGTGCTTTGTCACGATAATACACATCAAAACAGATACAGATGTTACGGATCAAGAGACGACCCGTGTTGCTAATAGTGATCTTACGATCTGTGATATCTACCAGCTTATCATCAATAAACGTTTGCAGTAGTTTAAGATCTTCAACAAAGTATTCTTCAAAGTTAATACCTAGTTGTTGTTCAATCTTGGCCATATCGAGATCGAAGTGACAGATTAATTGCTTAATCACCACGCGACGAATTTCATCATCACGGTTGAGTTTACAGCCTTTCCATAATGCGTGACCCGATTCATCGACCGACTCATAGTAAGGGCGAATATCTTTTTGGTTTTGTGCATAGCAATCGCCAATCTGGCTGATTGATGAGACACCTAGACCGAGTAGATCACACTCTTCTTGAGTGGTATAGCCTTGGAAATTACGATGTAGACGACCTTCATTTTGCAAAATCGATAGCTCGTCGTCAGGCTTAGCAAAGTGATCCATGCCAATATATTGGTAACCTGCACCCGTTAAGGTTTCGATCGTCTGATGCAGCATGTCGAGCTTTTGCTGTGGCGAAGCGAGGTCTTCATCTTTAATCTTACGCTGCGCAGCAAAGCGTGCTGGCAGATGCGCGTAGTTGAACACAGAGAGACGGTCCGGCGATAAATCTAGGACACGCTGCATGGTTTCTGCAAAAGTCTCAGGTGTCTGATGTGGCAAGCCATAGATAAGATCTATATTCGTTGACACAAAGCCCATTGCTTTTGCTTTTGCCATCAAGTCGAAGATAAACTGCTCATCTTGCTCGCGATTGACCGCAATTTGAACTTTCTTATTGAAATCCTGTACGCCGATAGAGATACGGTTAAAGCCAGCTTCTTTGAGGGTATCTAACATCGATAGCTCAATTTCACGTGGATCGACTTCAATAGAGTATTCGCCTTCATCCGCAACGTTGAAATGCTCTTTGATCAGTGCGGATAGTTTTAAAATTTGCTCAGGGTTGAGAAAAGTCGGCGTGCCGCCGCCCCAATGGATCTGTGTGACGAGATAATGCTTAAATAGTGGCGCGCGTTTTACTATTTCTGCAGCCAGATATTCAATATATTGATCGGCTTTATGCTGGTGACGAGTAATAACTTTATTACAGCCACAGTAGTAGCAAAGCTTGGCGCAGAAAGGAATGTGGATATAGAGCGAAAGCTTATCACTTTTGCTGTTTTTAATAGACGTCAGCAGATCATCTTCGGCAAAAGAGTCGTCAAATTCCAGTGCGGTCGGATAAGAAGTATAACGGGGACCGCTGTAATTATATTTTTCGATCATCGACTGATCCCAACTAATTTGGGTGGGCTGCTTCAAGGCGTGTCCTCCGAAGGTGGTAATTTAGCAACTAACGAAGTATGCAATGTTATTGATTGAATAACATTGATCCATGTTGCAAATTGGCACTGCAATTAATAATTGCTGCTGAATATGGTTCAAAATTGGGGGAATGTCTGTGGCGTTTAGTCGTTTTTGTGCACAGCTTCACGCCATCACATCAGCTAACGTGATGGGCGTAGTCTTTTGCCAGTTGTTGAACCTCTTCTAAAATAAGAGGTTCAAGTGCGGCTTCCGATTTCATTCGTGCTAAATCGAGCTTCATACGAGCTTGCTTATCGAGTGCTTTTCTAGCATCCATAATCGGATGTTTTTCAATGATGTCAAAGTGTTTGAACAGTGAAGGGTAATGGCTGTTAACCTCTTGGGTCAGGTTAAGCAGGCCAAATAACTTGCCAATGCGCATCACACCTTCAGAGAGTTCACATCTATCTTCTAACATGGCGACGGCAATATAGTGGATATCGCCTTGCAGTGCTTTCTCTTTTGCTGCAGTAGCTGCTTGTTGCGCTGTTAACAATGCTTGCTGTTGGCGAGTTTGCTGTCTTACTTTAAGCAGTAGATTGGCGGCATAAGCTGAGAGCAGCAAGATAATAGTAGAGCCAATGATGATAAGCGCTGTAGTCATGTCAGATCCTGTTATACAACTTTATTAAATGCCAGATATAGAAATGGCATCGAATTCGATGCCATTAACGTAATGTGGACTAACTTAGTCTTTATTTTGATAATCTTTCAATAGATCGGCACCCGATTCAAACTGTTGAAGAAGGTCATCATCAGAACGCGTCGCTGTTTTTACAACATGCTCAAGGTCGTCTTCTTCGGTAATGCCTAAACGTTCCATTAAGCGCTCAATTTCTGACAGCTGCTTCTCTAGCCAAGTTTGATCTGCCTCGTTGAGTTCTCTGCCCTCTTCAAGCATATCCAGTAACAAGTTAAGGCGTGGATCATCTTCAAGTTTTAACAGCTTCTGCTCATCACTGAGCTTAGGCGTTGCCGCTTTGGCTTTCTTCTCTACGGGTTTAGCGTCTGGCAGGTTAAGTTGCACTGGCTTCTTGCTGCCATGGCGCGGATCTTTTGCTTTCTGTGTTCCACCAAGAGACTGTTGGATCTGCTTTTCGTCATGACGACTGCCCGCTTTATTGCCTGAATTCTGCTTCTTACCACTTAGTGCGCGGTCTTCTTTCTTCGTTCTTGGCTGTCGTTTAGGCGCATTTTCATTGATTTTGCGCGTTTTTTTACGGGACATAGCATTAATCTCAACTACAAAAATATCGTGAACTTATCTTATCTGATGTCAGATAAGTGAACTTGGGTCGCGTGTTATATCAGATTTTGATGGTTTTTGCACCAAAATGAGATCGTTTGATGCGAATAATAGCTTAAAGTCAGCTTGCTGAGCTAGAAATTGAAAGGTTGCCTGCTGATAAAAGCTAACGTGGGTTAAATTATTCTTGTGATGCCACTTAGCAAATCCGTTTAACTGGACTAATAGTTGTGTGTTAATCGCTATCCAACCCCCTGGTTTTAGGATTGAGCAGAGTAAGTTCCACTCTTTATTAGGAAAACGAAAGTGCTCGAATACCTTGTAGCAGGCGATGAAATCATATTGCTGCTTTAACAAGCTATGGTCGGGGGCAAAGAAAGGATCGTATTGATAGAGTTGGTGGCCCCGTTGAGAAATAGTATTGACCACACTGGTCTCGAGAGTGCGACCAAAATTGAGGCCTAGCAAAGGTTGTGTGGTTTGTTGTGCGCACTGTTCAAGTAAGCTCATCACAAATTGCTGTAATGCCTTGTGCTTATTAGCTGCTGTTTGATATTTATTTAATTCAGCTGCCGGGGGGAGGTGAGAGTTGGCGTCGGCAAAAAGGAGTTCACATGCTTTACAGCGATAGATAGCACGTTTTCTGTCTTGATAGAAAGGTACGCAGTTATCATTGCTACACAGGGGACATCTTCGCATTGGTGTGAAGTGACTCTCTTAATGATTTAGATGGTATATAGTTTGCCATAAAAAAAGGCGACAGTATTACTGTCGCCTTCCAAAAAGTACCAAAGGTACTCAATTCTGATTCCAAGTTTCCATACTTGCTATGCGACCTTCCCAGTCGGATTCCATCTTATTTTTTAGTCTGCTTCCATGCATAGTTTTTCGTTATTGGTCTTCCAGACACTTTTTTTATTTCCCTGTTGCCTTCCTGACCACAGCTTCCGTAGATGGTCTTCTTGACACATCACAATCCATATCGTCATCTATGACGCCAAATAAACCATCCTTGTCGGTATTGCTTTAAGTTCAGCAATGAGCAGTTAAACTGTCTTCTGAACGTGTAAGGGAGAGTGCTAATTAGCGCATTGGCCTTCCTAACCAATATCCTTACCTAAATATTTATGACCAGACTTCAATGTTGAAGTACGACTCTTATTATTTTTAGTGAGTGGTCTAAGTATTATTATTGTTATTGCTTATCTTTATTCTTATATCTTAAATGTTTACATACCGAAATCTGAAAGCTGTTATTAGATAGATTTTATACAATCAGTTGGGTTCACCTCGGTACGGGCACAATTAAACCGAAATCTGTGATCTATGTCAAGCGACATTTTTATTCAGTTTACGTAAACGTAAACCTGGTGTTGTAAAAAAGGGCAGCAAAGCTACCCCTTCATTGCACCAGTAAAGTTTACTTAATGCTTGATATATATTTAGATAATGCTTCGATATCTTCGCTTGTCAGCTTCTTAGCGACATCTTGCATCATGCCATTTAAGTCGTTGTTACGAGTTGTATCATGGAACTTATTTAGCTGGATCTTGATATAATTGGCATGTTGACCAGCGATGGCTGGGAAGCCTGCTGCTTCAGAACCTTGTCCACTTGGACCATGACAAGCGATACAAGCTGTGATGCCACGAACCATGTCACCACCTTTGTAAAGCTGTTCGCCTAGCTCTGGCACATCTTTAACATCAGCCATAACCAAGGTTTGTGCATTGAAGTAAGCTGAAAGATCTTCAATATCTTGATCGCTTAAGGCTGCTGCCATAGCGCTCATCATGGGATCGTTACGACCCTCTTTACCACCAGTGTGAGCGGCTTGACGAAGATCGTGTAGTTGCTTATTAAGGTAAGTTACTTGTTGACCTGCAAGTTTTGGGTACATGTCTATCATGCTGTTACCATCAACACCGTGACAGGCAGAACAAACGATTGCTTTAGTCTTTCCCGCTTCAGCATCACCTGCTGCGAGAGCCGGAGTTGATAATGTGGCTAAAATTGATAGCGCAATAGCTAACTTTTTCATGGCGTTCCAACTTTTAGTTAAATTTTTTGTCCTGAGCTTACGAGAGTGACCTGCAAGCGTGATAAAATGTGATTTATGTGATCGGAGTAATATTTTACACGAAATTGTGCAAATGTAAGCAACTCTTCGATATTAAAACTGAAGAATAAACAAATTTTGGAGTGGGTAGTGACTGATTCTCGTATTGATTTTCGACAGGCTAAGTTTTTGATCAGTGCGCCTGACATTGCTCATCTCAATGAGCACTTGCCTGGTGACGTGGGGGTAGAGATCGCTTTCGCTGGTCGCTCGAATGCTGGTAAGTCGAGCGCATTGAACCAACTAACCGAACAAAAGAGCTTAGCTCGTACCAGTAAAACCCCAGGTCGAACGCAATTAATCAATGTATTTGCATTAGACGAACATCGTCGATTGGTGGATTTACCGGGTTATGGTTTTGCTCAAGTTCCTTTGGCGCTAAAGAAAAAATGGCAACAGGCATTAGGTCAATATTTACAAGAACGTGAATGTTTAAGTGGCCTCGTTGTGTTAATGGATATTCGTCACCCGTTGAAAGATTTAGATGTTCAGATGATTGAATGGGCGGTAGACAGTCAAATTCCGGTGCTTGCGCTGCTGACAAAGTGTGACAAACTCGCTCAGAGCGCACGGATGAAGATGGTTAACGAGGTGCGTAAAGCGCTGGCTGATTTTGGGGATGCGGTAAAGGTTGAACCATTTTCTTCATTAAAGGGGACTGGTAAACCTAAAGTGCTTGGGATTTTAAATGAGTGGTGTCATCCCGATTGGTTAGTTGAGGCGCTTGCTGAGGAAGATCAAGAATAAGGACAATGTGTTAAATAGGGCTCATGACGCTTCCGTAATGGAGGCGTTTTTTTTGGGCTGAAGATAAGTATGTTGTGGTAGATAAAAAAAGCCGACGGCATAGGCCATCGGCTAAAAAAATAGCTCTTTTGGGGAGAAGCTAAATTTCAACAAGACTCAAGTACCATCAACCTCTAATTGATGGCGCTCAATGTCGATAGCATATCGCGAATTGAAACTTAGTTAAAGTATTTGCTCTAAAATAAATTTCAGACGAAAAAAAGCCCCAGCAAATAATTTGCTGGGGCGCCATAATTTGGCTGTTCACTTAACGTGAAATAAAAAGGTCTGAAAGATAGAACATCTTAACCTCTGTACCCTACGCAGAGAATAATACTGCATTGGACGTATTATGGGAAACTGTTTTTTATAAAAAACGACAATAATGTGACCTGTCTCTAACTATTTGTTTAATTAAACATCGATTTTTGATCCGAAATTTACATTTTAGGCTTATAAAATAACTGTTTAGCTATAATCTCGGGGTATGTAGCTAAGTGTATCAATCGAGTCCTATTAAGGATTTTATTAGATTTGTTATTATTTACAGTTGGTTAATAAGCTTAGGGCTGCTTATTGAGGAGGGAATGATATTGCTTATGGTGGATAGTCCTGTGTGATTGATGTGGAGCAGGAGATAAAGAATTTGTTATTTAGGCATCACAATTGAGCGTTCAGAGGGTTTAATCGCTAGCGAAAGGACCGCGCTTTGGAGGAGTGTTGGCGCAATGTTCTTGCGGTGCTGTATCCTAACCAATCGTTCAAAACCTGATCCAGCTTTCTAAATAATTATTATTTTCTCAGTTTATGGGTATGCATAAAGGGTGTTTACAACCTCTGAGGGTGAGTGGGTGGAATGGATAAAGTATTAAATAAACCGTCCAGGCCCTGTTGACCGCAACACGTAAAGGCTATGCATAAGGGTAAAAGTTGGCCTTTTAAGCCTGCTATCTCTTCGGTGGATGAACTTAAAAGAGATCAAGCATTCCTGACCGTATTGTCCATCTTGAATCGGCCATTATCTTATGCCTGCAGAGTTTTCTAGCTCTAGATAGAAAAAAGCCTCATCGACGTGAGGCTTTTTGTGCGTAAATTGACGGTTAGCTTAGTGCGCTTGTTCCCAGTTGTCGCCAATGCCGGCTTCCGCGAGTAGCTCAACATCTAAATCGGCTGCCTGAGCCATAAGATGGCAAACTTTTAGCTTGAGCTGCTCAGCTTTATCACTGTCTACTTCAAAGACCAGTTCATCGTGCACTTGCATCATCATGGTGATTTCACCATCTGTTTCATTTGTTATCCAGTCGGCAATTTTTAGCATCGCTTTTTTGATGATGTCTGCTGCAGTGCCTTGCATTGGTGCGTTGATGGCTGCACGTTCAGCTGCTTGACGGCGCATAGCGTTTCTATCTTTAATCGCAGGTAAGTAGAGGCGGCGACCAAATAATGTCGATACATAACCCAGATCAGCGGCTTCTGCGCGGGTATCTTCCATATATTTAAGAACACCCGGATAGCGCTTAAAGTAGATGTCGATATATTGCTGTGCTTCGGCGCGCGGGATGTCTAATTGGCGAGCTAACCCAAAGGCTGACATGCCGTAGATTAGGCCAAAGTTAACCGCTTTCGCTCGACGGCGCTGTTCTGTAGTGACGTCATCAAAATCAACGCTAAACACTTCAGCAGCTGTGGCGCGGTGAATATCTTTTCCTTCTTCAAAGGCTGCTAGCAGCCCTTTGTCCTGTGATAAATGCGCCATTATGCGTAGTTCGATTTGCGAATAATCGGCCGCCAACACCTTACGCCCCTCTTGGGCGATAAAAGCATGGCGAATACGACGACCCTCTTCAGTGCGGATAGGAATGTTTTGCAGGTTTGGCTCACTAGAGGATAAGCGTCCAGTTGCCGCGTTTGCTTGATGATAGCTAGTGTGGACGCGGCCTGTTTTGGCATCCACCATCAGCGGCAGTTTATCTGTGTAGGTGCTCTTAAGCTTGGATAGACTGCGGTGTTCGAGCAATATTTTTGGCAATGGGTAATCCAATGCTAGCTCGACTAAAACCTCTTCAGCTGTTGACGGAGCCCCTTTGGGCGTCTTTTTAATAACCGGATAACCAAGTTTCTCAAAAAACAGGGTTTGTAGCTGTTTCGTCGAGCTGAGGTTAAAGGTTTCACCCGCTATCTCGTAAGCTTTCTGTTCTAACTCATCTATTTTGCGTGCGAGTTCATCACTTTGTTGGCCGAGTAGCATACTATCAATCAACACACCTTGGCGCTCTATTGCAGATAATACCGAGACCAAGGGGAGTTCTATTTCTGTAAATACCGACGCAAGCTGTGGTGCTTTTTCCAGTCTTGGCCATAGATGCTGATGCAATCGTAAGGTGATATCAGCATCTTCAGCTGCATAGGGCGCTGCGGTTTCCAGTGGTATTTGATTAAAGGTTAGTTGCTTAACGCCTTTGCCGGCTACCTCTTCGAAGCTAATGTTCTTATGACCTAAGTATTTAAGTGCCAGATCATCCATATTATGCTTGGATGCAACTGAGTTGAACACGTAAGACTCAAGCATGGTGTCGAAAGCGATTCCGCGTAATGAGATGCCGACGTTAGCTAAAATGCTCATATCATATTTAAGGTTTTGGCCCACTTTTTTAATGTTGGCATCTTCTAATAAGGGTTTGAGTTTAGCCAATGCAATTTCTGTGTCGAGTTGCTCTGGTGCGCCGGGATAATCATGTGCCAAGGGTAGGTAAGCTGCAGTACCTGGGGCGGTGGCAAAAGAGAGTCCAACCAGTTTTGCTTGCATATAGTTGAGGCTGGTGGTCTCAGTGTCGAGTGAAAATAGCTCGGCATTAGCGAGTTTTTCAATCCATTCATCGAGTATGTCCCAACTTAAAATGGTGGTGTAGTCAGTCGTGATATTTTGCGGAACAGGTGCGCTATCATCGCTGCTTGAGTCGACCGTTGCTGTGTTCTTAGTACCTTTATCACCAAGAACTTCCGCAAGCCAGCGCTTGAACTCCATTTCACCATAACATTTGATCAGTTCATCTTTGTCCGCTGGGGTGATGGTGAGTTGGTGCCAGTCTTGTTCTAATTCGACATCAAGCTTAATGGTGGCGAGTTCGTAAGATAGCTTAAGCATGTCGCCATGTTCGGCAATTTTTGCCGGCATGGTCTTAGAGCCTCTAAAGCCCAGGTCCGGCAGCTTTTCGGGGGTCGCCAATATCTGCTCAATGCTTCCAAGTCCAGTTAACATGGCCAATGCTGTTTTTTCGCCAACACCAGGTAGTCCTGGTATGTTATCTGCCTTGTCTCCCTGCAGAGCGAGTAGGTCGATGATGAGCTCTGGGCCAACACCAAACTTTTCGGTGACTTCATTGGGTCCTAAGATGGTATTTGTCATAGTGTTGATTAAGGTGACATTGTCATCAACAAGTTGAGCCATATCTTTATCACCAGTGCTGATAAGGACGGCTCGGCCTTCTTTACTGGCTTGGGTGGCTATAGTGCCAATTACATCATCAGCTTCCACGCCAGGAATACAGACTAATGGCAGACCTAGGGCTCGAATAATACGATGTAGAGGTTCGATCTGTGTCCTCAGATCATCTGGCATTGGCGGCCGATGTGCCTTGTAGTCGGCGTACATATCGTTGCGGAAGGTTTTACCTTTCGCATCAAAGACCACCGCCATTTGCGATGGCTGATATTGATTTAGCAAGCTGCGCAGCATATTGATTACGCCGTAAACTGCGCCTGTGGCTTCACCTTTTGAGTTGGTCAGGTGAGGAGGTGCATAGTAAGCGCGGTAAAGATAAGACGATCCATCCACAAGCACGAGCGGGTTTTCAGCAATAGTTGGCATAATTTCAATTCATTTATCGGGTTTCGATGATGGCGCTAGCATGCCACAGAAGGGCGATTTCGGCCACGCAAAATTACTCACTAGGCTGTGGATAAGTCTGTGAGCTAAAAAATTATCAGCGATTAATTATCACGACGACGAACAAAAGCGGGTGATGTAACCTATTGAATTTTATTTGTATTATATTTTTTTGTGAACTAGGTATTACTTCCGAGTAAAAACCTCTAATTTGTGGACTTTTTTATTTGTCTATCCATTTTTTAACTCTCTCTTGGCGAAAAGCAAATGCCTTGCTAGAGTCGATGAACTAACTTAGCACGAAAAATAAACAGATCAAGCGCTTTGTTATCTGCTTGTTAAAACCATTCGGTCTATCAAAGGAGTTTTTAATGAAAAAAATAGCTGTTTTGTTGAGCGGTTCCGGTGTCTTTGATGGCAGCGAAATCCATGAAGCAGTACTAACCCTGCTTTCTTTAACTCATGCCGGGGCTGAATATCAATGTTTCGCGCCAGACATTGAGCAGCTACATGTCGTGAATCATCTCACTGGTGAGGTTGCGGTAGGCGAGCAACGCAACGTATTGGTTGAAGCGGCAAGAATTGCCAGAGGAGAGATAAAAGCCACCACTGAGCTTGAAATTGAGCAGTTTGACGGACTAGTGATCCCTGGTGGGTTTGGTGCAGCCAAAAACTTATGCAACTTCGCTATTACTGGCAGTGAGTGCAACATTGCGCCATCGGTTAGTGAGTTCATCCAAGCATTCGTTGATGGGCAAAAGCCGGTTGGCTTTATCTGTATTGCGCCAGTGATGATTCCGAGGCTGTACCATTCTGGTGCAAAAGGTACCATAGGCAATGATAGTGAAACTGCCCATGCGTTCAACCTGATGGGAGGCGAACATCAAGAAGCTAGCGTTGAAGATATTGTGGTTGATGAAACCAATAGGCTGGTGAGTACGCCAGCCTATATGTTGGCGGAAAATATTACACAGGCGCATATAGGTATCGAAAAGCTGGTGAAAAAAGTGTTGTCGCTCGCGGATTAGTCTAGCTTTTATGCTAACGGCCTAGGCTGGTGCTTAGGCGCGTTTTCTGCTGTCTATAAAACCTTGAATAACACCCACTATCAGACCGCCTATATGTGCCCCGTTGGCAATCGATAACCCGAATAGATCGGTAAAGCCAAACACAAGCCAAAGCAACATAAAGCCGATATAAGCGGGCGGTAGTCCAATTCCGGCTTCTGGGCGTTTAACCCCCATAATCCAGGTGTAACCCACAACCGCATAAACGACACCAGAGAGTCCTCCGAAGTTTGGACCAGCAAGAAAATATTGCACAACATTGGGCAGGGTGCCTGCGACCAGCAGCAGAATTGCGAGTGGCGCGACGCCTATCTTGTTTTCAATTTTTCCGCCTAAGTACCACCACCACAGCAGATTGAAGATAATATGCATGGCAGAAAAGTGCATTAAGCTTGGGGTGAAGAGCCGCCAGAATTGGTTTAGCCCACTATCTGGTACGGCACCGAAGAAAGAGAGGTGCTCGAACAAGGTATTGGCAAAGCCAACATTGAAACCTAAAAAAATGATGCCGCAAATCGCGATGACGCTGAGTGTTAGAGGGCCAGCACCAGAGATAAACTGAGTAAAAAGCTGTAGACCTGGTGCACCATAATCGAGCTGTTTTTTGGTTGTGCCATTATCCCAAGATGCGGCAAGGTATTTGTCATCAAATGGGTTCTGTATAAAACGCTCATATTCATTACGTGCGGCGTGATAGTTGTTTTCATCCACGACCGCTAGGGCGACACCTTGCTCTGTATGAGTGATATAACAGGCGATGCCTTGGCCTTTCAGATAGTCGACGAGTGCCTGAGCGGCTCGTTCATTGGGTAAGTGACCAATCTCTAGCATCATGCGCTCCTAAGTTGATTGGTGTTAGTTTGCCTCGCGCCAAGCTTGAAAGCCACCATCTAGACTGTAAACCTCATCGAAACCTTGTTCATTAAGGTACTGCGCGGCATTTTGGCTGCTGATTCCGTGATAGCAGACGACAATGAGCGGCTTATCCATATCGGCGTTACCAATATAGGCGGCGAGGTTCTCATTAGTAAGGTTGGTAGCGTTAGCGATATGTCCTGCCTCAAAGCTCGCGCTATCACGAATATCCACAATTTGGATATCTGTTGAGGACGCTTGCATTTGAATGAGTTGGTTGATGCTTAAGTGTTGAAAAGCTGACATAGAAAACCTGACGAAATAGAAAATATAGAGAGAGTGTGCAGTAAGGGGCTGCCGCTGTACAGCCCCAAATCTGTATCGGTTAATCCCAGCTTAAGATCACTTTTCCAGATTGACCTGAGCGCATGGCATCAAAGCCGGCTTGGAAATCATCAACTTTAAAGTGGTGGGTGATGATAGGTGAGATATCAAGACCTGATTGGATAAGGCTTGCCATCTTATACCAAGTTTCAAACATCTCGCGGCCATAGATGCCCTTGATGATTAAGCCTTTGAAGATCACTTTACTCCAGTCGATAGCCATGTCACCGCCAGGAATACCTAGCATAGCCACTTTCCCGCCATGGTTCATGGTATCTAGCATGGAGTGGAATGCTGCTGGTACACCAGACATCTCTAGTCCCACATCGAAGCCTTCAGTCATGCCAAGCTCTGCCATGACATCCTCAAGCTGTTCGGTTGCGACGTTTACAGCACGAGTCGCGCCCATTTTACGCGCTAGCTCTAGGCGATACTCGTTGACATCGGTGATGACAACGTGACGAGCGCCAACATGGCGACACACGGCTGCTGCCATGATGCCGATAGGGCCTGCACCTGTGATCAACACATCTTCGCCGACTAAGTCGAATGATAAGGCCGTGTGGACGGCGTTGCCAAATGGATCGAAGATAGAGGCTAGATCATCTGAGATATCATCAGGGATCTTAAATGCGTTAAATGCTGGGATGACTAGGTATTCAGCAAAGGCACCATCGCGATTGACGCCCACCCCGGAAGTGTTACGACATAAGTGAGTGCGGCCTGCACGGCAGTTTCGGCAATGGCCACATGTGATGTGCCCTTCGCCCGATACGCGGTCTCCAATAGAGAAACCACGTACTTCTTGTCCAATTTCAACCACTTCACCAACATATTCATGACCCACAACCATAGGCACAGGAATGGTGTTTTGCGACCATTCATCCCAGTTGTAGATATGGACATCTGTGCCACAAATAGCCGTTTTACGGATCTTAATTAGCAGATCGTTATGGCCCACTTCAGGTTTTGGCGCATCGACCATCCAGATGCCTTCTTCAGGCTTTAATTTACTTAACGCTTTCATCATAGAGTCCTAAATAATGCCCATCTCTTTAGCGATGCGGGTGAAGGCATCGATGGCGCGATCTAACTGCTGGCGAGTATGGGCCGCTGACATTTGCGTGCGGATACGAGCTTGACCTTTAGGTACCACTGGGAAGGAGAATCCGACGACATAGATATTCTCTTCAAGTAAACGGTTAGCAAAATCACCGGCAAGCTTGGCATCACCAATCATCACTGGGATGATTGCATGATCCGCCCCCCCTAAAGTAAAGCCTGCTTCGGTCATTTTTTCACGGAAATAACGACTATTTTCCCATACCGATTCACGCAGTGCTTGACCCGTTTTTAGCATTTCTAATACATGGATAGATGCCGTTACGATAGACGGTGCAAGAGAGTTAGAAAATAGGTAAGGACGAGAGCGCTGACGTAACCAATCAATGACCTCTTTCTTGCCCGATGTGAACCCGCCTGACGCGCCACCAAGGGCTTTACCTAAGGTACCGGTAATAATATCGACGCGGTCCATGACGTCGCAATATTCGTGGGTGCCACGACCATTCTGACCAATGAAGCCTACAGCATGAGAGTCATCAACCATCACTAATGCGCCATATTTATCGGCAAGATCACAAACCCCTTGGAGATTAGCAATGACCCCATCCATTGAGAACACACCATCGGTAGCGATCAGAATATGGCGTGCTCCCGCTTCTTTAGCGGCTTTAAGTTGAGACTCAAGATCGGCCATATCATTGTTGGCATAACGGAAACGTTTCGCCTTACATAGACGCACGCCATCGATGATTGAGGCGTGGTTGAGTGCATCGGAGATAATGGCATCTTCTGCGCTAAGGAGTGTCTCGAACAGACCTGCGTTCGCGTCAAAGCAAGATGAATAAAGAATGGTATCTTCCATGCCTAAAAATTCACTTAGGCTTGCTTCCAGTTGTTTGTGAATATCTTGAGTACCGCAAATAAAACGCACTGACGCCATACCGAAGCCATGATCAGTCAGGCCCTGTTGAGCGGCACTAATGAGTTCTGGATGGTTGGCGAGGCCAAGATAGTTGTTAGCGCAGAAGTTCATCACTTCAGCGCCGTTTACCTCTATTTCAGTTTTTTGAGGAGAGGCAATTACGCGCTCACTCTTGTATAAGCCTTCTGCTTTAACTTCAGCAAGCTGCTGGTTGATCTGGTTGTAGAATGAGGTCGTCGCCACCTGTAATCTCCTTCTTTTATATAATTATATTTTTAATATTGATGAGGTTGGCTCTGTGCATTTGATTCGAGAGAAACCACATCAATGATATAAGTTAGGAATCATTTTAGCCGTTATTGACGGCTTGAGTTTAGCTGTATCTGCCTGATTGATGAGTGCCTTAGTTTAGCTTAAATTCACTCATAATTTCTGTATGCTGTTTTGTGTCGCTATCGTTTGCGGCGCCTACGCCATGCGATAGATTGGCCGAATTCTAACCTTAAACAGGGCGCGTGCCACACACTTTTTTTGTGCTATTAACTAAGATAGTGCTAGCGCAACTTTCACATAACAAAAAGTAATGTGAAATGTCACATTTTGGGTGCTGATAAACTGAAGATTTAGGGGGAGCTAGCGATAACTAACGCAGCCCCCTGACGGCCTAATCTTCTTGCTCTGCCTTGGCAAGTGCTTGGTAATGTTGCTCTAGGCGGATAAAGGTCGGTTTAGAATTGGGGGTTGCATAAGCCTTAAATATCATCAGTACGCGCAAAAGTCCTTCATAGAGTGACGTTTTGGTGATCTCTGTGGTATTGGAGTGTGTTAGACGATTACTGATCCAGAAGCAGGCAACCATACGAATTGTGTCGGCCAATGGGGTGATCTCACTGTCATCAATCACCAATACACCATCTTGTTTTAATTTAGACAAAATGCCCGTTGCACGAGTTAAAAAACGTTGTTGAGTTTCTGTGTATAGGCGGTTCAGCTCTTCATCTCGGCCCAAAATAATCACCAAGTTGGCGTACATAAAGCGGAATTGCCATAAAGTGTAAAACAGAGCATCGAAATAGCCGATAAGTAGATCAACATCGACCTCTTCCCCCTCATAAGGTTGGAAACCCGACTCTAGATGTTGTTCGTAAAGGGTGAAGATGGAGCGAATAATGTCTTCTTTATTGCGAAAATGGTAGTAAAGGTTGCCCGGACTGATCCCCAGATGTGCGGCAATATGGTTGGTGGTAATGCTTCGTTCACCATGCTCGTTAAAGAGTGCCAGGCTGGTATGTACAATTTTGTCACGGGTTTTCATGCAGATCCTAAATGGGTCAGTTAAGAGTTGTACTCAATCACTCTCTAATGGGCGCTGTCAACGAAAGGCCACCCATTAAAATAGAAATTGAAAGGTAAACATGCTCTTAACAAAAGTCAATTGATGGCTAATCAGACCAGTGCCTATTTGGCATCACTATAGTTGTACGCTTAACTCGGATGCTTGGCAACTTTGAGGCTGTGCTAACGTTTGATAATGCTCCTCTAAACGGTTGAAGGTGGCAATAGAGGTTGGCGTGGCGTGTGCCTTGAAAATCATGATCACTCTGAGCAAGCCTTCATAAAGGCAAGTTTTGGTAATGGCAATAGAGGAGGAGTGGGTCTGTTTATAGCCAATCCAAAAACAGGCCACCATTCTCATGGTATCGGCTAGTGGCATGACCTTATCATCGTCAATATGCAATAGACCATCGCGCTTGAGCTGCCCTAAAATATTGCTAGAACGATCGAGAGCTAACTGCTGAACTTGCAGATAACGTTGCAGTAAGGCCTCGTCGCTGCTCAAGATATAGGTCAAGTTGGTATACATAAAACGGAAACGCCACAGGATGTCAAACATAGTATCGAAGTAACCAACCAGCAGCTCGACATCAACTGCTTTATTCTCATAGGGCTGAAATCCTGCGTGGAGGTGTGTTTCATACAGGCTAAAGATAGAGCGAATGATGTCTTCTTTATTCTTAAAGTGATAATAGAGGTTACCAGGACTAATCCCCAAATGTGCCGCAATATGGTTAGTGGTAATACGCCGCTCGCCCTTAGTATTGAATAGTTCTAGGCTAGCGTGGACAATTTTTTCACAGGTTTTCATGCTATTACCGCTGTTATGAGGTGAGTGATTTATCTTAACCTAAATAGGAGGCCAATCGAAAACGGGGTTGTTAGCACATGTAAATACCCTAATTGTCTCTGTTTTCTGTGCTTATGTTAGTATTACGGCAACTAAGTAAACAAAATGCAATCAAGCGCACACTTTTATGAATCGAATCTTATACTCTGCCCTGTTATATCTACTCTCTCCCTTATTGCTACTCTATTTGGCTATTCGTTCGATTAAAAGTCCCGCTTATCGCAGCCGCTGGAGTGAGCGTTTTGGTTTAAGCCAATTAGCCCCAACCGATCTGTTGATCCATTCCGTTTCAATGGGGGAAACGTTAGCGGCAATACCACTGATCAATAAAATCATGGCGAGCTATCCACAGCTAAGCATTACAGTGACGACAACCAGCCCCACAGGATCGGCGGAAGTAGTAAAAGCTTTTGGTGATCGAGTGCAGCATTGCTATCTACCGTTTGATTTGCCGCTATGTGTGCAACGGTTTTTATCTCAGTTGCAACCGAAAACCTGTATTATCATGGAGACTGAGCTTTGGCCAAATCTCGTTCATTTGGCAAAAAAGCGTGGCATAAAGTTAATGCTAGCCAACGCGCGTTTATCACCTAAATCCGCCACACAATATGAAAAGCGTGCAGCATTATCTGTGCCTATGTTACAAGCATTAGATATTATCGCCGCGCAATCAAAACCAGCAGCCGAACGTTTTATTGATCTCGGCACTGCACCTCATCAAGTTACTGTGTGTGGTAGTCTCAAGTTTGACCTCACCATTAAGTCTGAACTGTTTGAACATGCGTCAGCAATGCGACAGCGCTGGCAGCGAAAAAACGCCTCTATTTGGGTCGCAGGTAGCGTACATCCGGGTGAGTTTGATCTCATGCTGGCTGCACATAAGCGAGTGTTAGACGCTGACCCTAGTGCTCTATTAATAATGGTACCAAGACATCCTGAACAGTTTGATGCAGCGGCAAGCCGGGTGGTTGCCGCGGGTTTACGCCTTGCTCGGCGCAGTCTCAATGATAATGTCGACGAGCATACGCAAGTGCTGTTAGGTGACACCATGGGCGAGCTACTGAGTTTTTATGGTGCTGCGGATCAAGCATTTGTTGGTGGCACTTTAATAGCCAATGGTGGTCATAATCCGTTAGAACCTGCGGCCATGGGCTTGCCTGTATATGTTGGGCCTAATCATTGGGATTTTGCCGAAATCACCGAGTTACTTCGAGATGCTGGCGCATTAACTGTGGTCGATAGTGCAGAGTTGCTAGCGCTGCAGTTGAATAACAAATTTGCAGACAAGAGAGCTTACCTCACTGCCAGAGATGCTGGTTTAAAGGTGGTTGAAGAGAACAAAGGCGCGCTTGAGACGCAATTTGCACTTGCCTGCCGTTTAATAGAAGCGTAATTCCCGGCGCACAACCTGAGTCGTTTAACGGCTCGCCTCGGCATAGCCTGCTAGCAACTGTTGCCAGTCAGGCTCGCTAAAATGCAAGGATGCTAGCTTCGCTTTCTCCTTATTGAAGGATCGCAATAGGCGCGCTAAATTGGCCTGCTGCCAAGATGGAGAAGGAGACCTTATTTCGCCTCTGTCGAAATCGATGAGGGTAAAGTCATCGCCGCTAATTAAGATGTTTTTCGCATTCAGGTCGGCATGATAGACGCCACGCTGGTGGAATTTGGCAATTAATTGTCCAAGTGCTTGCCACTGCTGCGCAGTCATCGGCAACTTGGACAGTTGAGCAACCAAATCTTGTGCCCCTTCAACACGCTCGATGATGATATCGCCACGATAGTGTATGCCACTGCGTTGAATCTGCGCCGCTATAGGCTTAGGGACGGCAAAACCTTCATCAAATAGCTGTTCTAGCAGTTTCAATTCTGCAATGGCGCGGGTCCGATTTAGGCCTGTGTAGAGGTAAGCATCGCGGCTCACTTTTTCTATTAAGCCACCACGATAGTAATGGCGTAATACCCATTGCGAATGATGGTTGTTAGTGACAGCGCTCGGATTGACAAACCAAGTGGTATAACGACCTTTCGAAGAGCCTGTAACACAGCCTATATCTTGCCAATAATCGACAGTAAACCAATCTGGTGTGATGGATTTGAGTGCGGGCTGACAAAAAGCAATAAAGCCAGCATCAGTCGGTTTGATCTGCATAAGTGAATCGACTCAGTTGGGTTGTTTGGCGCGAATAGGCTAATTGTACCCGATATTTACCCGCTGTCAGAACTCTTTGCGTGCTTAAGGGCTTGCATGACGGTTTCAAGATTTTCTTGCCAGGGTTTCGGCTGTGCTATGGACCACGACGCCTGTGAATTGAGCGCGCTAAATGCTGGCCGTATCGCTTGAGACGAATATTCACGGCTTAATATCGGCTTTATGGTGACCGGATGGTTAAGAAGTCCGTTTCGCTGCCCGCTCTCTGCTATCTGCTGAGCAAATTCATACCAAGAGACAGCCCCTAAATCGCTCCAGTGATAGCAAGGTGCTAATAGGTCAACTTGGGTTAGCCGCCAAATAAAATGTGCCAGCTCGATGGCCGATGTAGGGCTACCAACTTGATCCTTGATGACACTCAATGTTGTCTGCTGACGCATCACTCTGAGCATGGTTTTGACAAAGTTATTACCAAAGGGCGAGTAGATCCAGGCACTACGAATGAGCGTACTATTTTGAGGTTGGAGTTGCGTGAGCGCGTGTTCGCCCGCCAACTTTGACTTGCCGTAGACGTTGAGCGGATTCGGATGGTCATCGACTCCATAGGAGGCCTGCTGCGTGCCATCAAACACATAGTCACTCGACAAGTGAATAAGGCGAATATTTTGTTTAGCGCAGAGCGTGGCAAGGTGTTCAACCGCTGTTGCGTTAAGGTCGAAGGCTTTCTCGGGTTCTGATTCAGCTAGATCGACAGCGGTATAGCCGCTGGCGTTGATGATCGTGTTGACTTTGTGTTGGGTGAGGATATTTTCTAACTGATCTGCATGAGTGATATCAAGTTGTTGCCTGCCAAAAAATCGTGCAGTAACGCCACTTGGAAGCGTTGCCTTAAGTGCTTGCGCCACTTGTCCTTGCTGTCCGATCACCAATATAGGGTTACACATTGGCGATATCTGTGGGGGGATTTTGAGCAGAAATATGCGCGCACCAATCGAGATTGTCGAGATACCACTTCACCGTTTTTTCGAGACCGGTTTCAAAACTCTCCACGGGTTGCCAATGCAGTGTTTGAGTCATCTTGGTGGCATCAATCGCATAACGAGTGTCGTGTCCCGGCCTGTCTGAGACAAACCTGATTAGGGTGCTGAAGTCATTGATGCCCACTGGCTTGATACTGACGTGTTGATTGAGTTGTTCACAGATAGCGGCAACAATTTCTAAATTAGTTTTTTCATTATTGCCACCTATGTTGTAGCTTTCGCCTAGCTCACCTTCAAAGGCAACTTTACACAGGGCTTTAGCGTGATCATCCACAAATAACCAATCGCGCACCTGTTGGCCATTGCCATAAATAGGCAGAGGTTGTCCCTGCAGAGCATTGAGTATGACCACAGGGATCAACTTTTCAGGATATTGAAAGGCGCCATAATTGTTGGAGCAGTTAGATAATACCACCGGGAAGCCATAGGTTCGATGCCAGGCTCGAACGAGATGGTCGGCGGCTGCTTTACTGGCTGAATAAGGGGAACTTGGTGCGTAGGCAGTTTGCTCGGTAAAGTAGCCTGACTCTCCTAAATCCCCGAATACCTCATCGGTAGATACATGGTGGAAACGAAACTGCTTTTTGAGATCCTCATCTAGGCTATTAAGATGCTTGCGACATTGCTCAAGTAGCTCAAAGGTGCCGATAATATTGCTGTCGATGAAAGCTCGTGGGTCATCGATTGAGCGATCAACATGTGTTTCAGCCGCCAAATGAATCACTAATGATATTTGATGGTGTTGCAGGGCGCTAAAAACCTTATCGCCCTCATTGATATCGGCGTGGATAAAGTGATATCTCGGGCTGTCAGCAATGGATGCCAATGACATCGTGTTGCTCGCATAGGTTAATTTATCTAAGTTAACCACGGTATGCGATGTGTGATTGATGAGGTGACGAATGAGCGCGGAACCAATAAATCCAGCACCACCAGTCACCAAAATTGCCCTATTTCCCATGGACGTTTCCTGCAGTTAGGCGGTTGAAGTCAAATAATTTCGCGTCATTAAAGCTGCCCGCTTGGCGATCTTTGTCAGAGATGATCAGTGGAACATTATTTTGTTTAGGCCAGTCAATGCCTAATCCTGTATCGTTCCACCTGATGCTATGTTCATCTTGTGGTGCATAGTAATCGGAGCAACGATAGTGGCACACGGCGGTTGCTGACAGGACGTAGAAACCATGGGCAAACCCTGCGGGGATCCACATTTGGCGGCGGTTGTTGGCGGATAAGTATTGCCCAGTCCATTGACCAAAAGTTGGGCTGCCAAGTCTTAAGTCGACACAGACATCAAATATCTCTCCAGCGATCACCCGTACTAACTTTCCTTGAGGCTGTTGGAGTTGGTAGTGTAGTCCGCGCAGTGTCCCTTGAGTGGATAAGCTTTGGTTATCTTGGACAAAATCGACACTGGCAATATGTTGTTTGAACCATGCATCACGAAAGGTTTCAAAAAAATGGCCGCGCTCATCGCCAAACACCTGTGGTTCGAGCAACTTTACATCAGCTATTGAAGTATGGATGATTTTCATAATTATTCGTAGCGGCTTATCACCGAAATTTGACCTCAATATAGGTCTAAACATGGAACCTAGTCACATTCTACATTAAACTCGGTGCGGATCCTTACGCCCATTAACTCCAGTGGCATCAAATTTTATGCATATCAATTTATCGACGATTCAATCCCTATGTTTACTTCGCCTATCTGCGATAGGGGACGTTTGTCATGCTGTGGCTATGGTACAGGCGATACAGCGACAACACCCTCAGATTCAGATCACTTGGGTGATAGGAAGAATTGAATACCAATTACTGAAGCATCTCCCTGGGGTGGATTTTGTGGTGTTCGATAAGTCACAGGGATGGCGGAGTTATTTCAATTTAAAGCAGGCGTTGGCGGGTAAACATTTTGATGTATTGCTGCACATGCAAGTCGCCTTGCGAGCGACGATCGCTTCTTTAGCCATTTCGGCTAAGGTGCGGATAGGCTTTGATCGCGCGCGTGCCAAAGAGGGGCAGTGGTTAGTTACAAACCTTAGGGTAGAGCCTTTGAGCACCCCCCATGTGCTAGAAGGCTTTATGGGGTTTGCTAAGGCACTAGGGGTTGAAGATTTAACACCTCGTTGGAATATTCCTGTGCCTGAGACAGATACTGACTTTGCAAAGCATATGATCCCTGACGCACATAAAACGTTAGTTATTTGCGCCGCTGCGAGTAAGGCTGAGCGTAATTGGTTGCCAGAGCGTTATGCTGCCGTTGCCGATCATGCTAGCGAGCAGGGGTACCGAGTTATATTGTGTGGCGGCCCCTCTAATTTGGAAAAACAACTGGCTGACGCGATTCAAGGTTTTGCGATACAGCCTATCGACAATCAAGTGGGGAATACCTCTTTGACAGAGTTGCTGGCAGTGTTAAAACGCGCGTCGATAGTGCTGGCGCCAGATACGGGACCGGCTCACATGGCGGTGACCCAAGGCACGCCGGTTATTGGTCTTTATGCGCACTCTAATCCCGGTCGTACTGGGCCTTATACTTGTCTGGATTCTGTTGTTAGTGTGTATGATCAAGTTATCACGGCTCAAAAAGACGGTGAGATTTCTTGGGGAACACGTGCTAAAGGTGAACATTTAATGGCGTTAATTGACGTTGAGTCCGTTATCGTCCAATTTAATCGGGTGTCGCAACAGCTTAGTCACTAGTGGTAAACTGTTGCGAAGTTAGTCCTTCATGGATGATGAACGACATGAAAACGCGTTCTTTTATGGAATAAAGGTTGGCTTATTTAAGGTAGGTCGAAGGGAAGAGTTGATGTCGAAAGCGCCGAAGTTTCTGTTTGTCCCAGTTTCCTCAGAAGAGGGAATTGGAGAGTATATGCGCTCTAAGATCCTTGCTGACGAGGTGGTGAGTCGTTGGCCTGATGCCGAAATAGAATTTGTTCTCAATAGTTATGCGCCATACAGTCAGCAGTGCCCCTATACCACCCACTTGGTGAACGACACACCAACTAAGCGAGTGAAAGAGGTCAACGCTCTTATTACCGCGTTTAGGCCTGATGTGGTTATTTTTGATGCCGCAGGCCGTAAGGCACAGCTTCGCCATGCCCATAAATGTGGTGCTAAGGTTATCTTTATTAGCCAACATAAACGCAAACGGTCTCGGGGGATGAAAGTTGAGCGGGCGTTAGTCACCGACAGCCACTGGGTGGTCCAGCCTGAATTTGTGATGGGTGATATCAGTCAGTTTGATAAGTTAAAGCTCAACTTAATTAAACGAGCTTTCCCTATTTTTACTGGATCGATTTTCACCCAACCTAGCAGCCTAGTACAACAGGGGTTGTACACTAAATATGGCGTGATGCCAAAACAGTACTTGCTTTATAGCGCCGGTTCAGGTGGACATAGTTTAAAAAATCAACTTGCTGCAGATCTGTTCGCGCAGGTAGCTCAAGCGATTTTCAATCAAACGGGGATCCCTAGCTTGATGGTGTTTGGGCCTAATTACCCCAACGCGCTACCTCAACTCGATGGCGTTACAGTTATTGAGCAGCTTTCAAGTGTAGACTTCATTAACCTTCTTGACAGTGCTCAAGGAGCGATATTGAGCGGTGGTGACACTTTACTGCAAGCGATAGCACTTAAAGTACCCACGTTAGCTGTTGCGGTATCTAAAGACCAACCTAGCCGAATAAAGCAATGTGTTAATGAGGGGCTAGTGCTGCATTGTGAGTCAGAGACTGATGTCATGGTAAGTCAAGTTACGCAACTCCTCCAACCATCAAGTTCGGAACAATTACGGAACAAGATGGAGAGCGTGGGTGAAACCAAAGGACTTGATATCTGTATGGCTGAAGTCGCTCGCTTGTTAGACGCTGCACCGTGCCAATGAAGCGTATTGCGATTGCGATTGATAGCTTGGCCGGTGGTGGTGCCGAGAAAATCGTGCTGACATTAGCGGCAGAACTTAAACGCTTAGGGCATGCGCCACACCTGCTTGTGTTGACGCCGCACTGTGAGTATCAATTGCCAGCCGATATTCCTGTGCACTTTTGTTTCGATGAATCACAAAAGCAGAGTGATAGTATTTGGCGGGTGTCTCGCTCAGTTGAGGAGGTCAAGCGATGGGTGTCAGAGATAGAGGCAGAATATGGACTGTTCGATCTGTTTTTATCCAATCTTGATAAAACCAACTTATTGTTTACTCAGGCCAATTTATCACCGCTATTTTGCATTGTTCATAACTCCATTGAAGAGGAGCTAAAGCGGCAATTGAAATTGGGGCCGCTGGCGTACTTCAATATGTTGAGAGCCAAAAAGTCACTCAATGGTCAGCACCTAGTGACAGTATCAAAAGGCATAGAGCGTGAAATTATCGCGTGTCAGCGGATCTCTCCTCAATCGATTCGAACCATCTATAACCCCTTTGACCTAAAAGATATTCGTGGTCGTGCCGATGAGCTAAACCAAGCTATACCCGATGGGGACTTTATCATTCATGTTGGACGGGTCGCGAAGCAAAAACGCCATGACATTTTGTTCGCAGCGCTTGCCAAAATGAAGCATCAGTTACCCTTAGTGTTACTGTGCAGTAACCCTAAGAAGGCGATGAAGTTAGCGAACAAATATGGCGTGGCAGATCGTATTATCTGCCCGGGTTTTCAAGCTAACCCTTTTCCGTGGATCAAAAAAGCACGTCTATTGGCATTGAGTTCTGACTATGAAGGTCTACCCACAGTGTTATTGGAGTCGCTGATTTGTGGCACACCAGTGGTGAGCACAGATTGTCCACACGGGCCCAATGAGATTTTAACGGGCCCCTTAGCCGACTTCTTATCGCCAAGACGCGATGTAGACCAGCTAAGTGAGAAAATGGATGCCGCGCTCGGCGACTACCCCAACATGGAAGATATTGCTCTGTTTGAACACATTGAGATAGAGAAGATTGCTAAGACTTATTTAGCGTTAATTTAGATCACTGAGTTGACTAAATTCATTGATACCGAGTGTGCAGCAAGTCAGCCCGCTTTGTTGTATTCCTCTGAGAATATTTGCATTTTTAGCGAGATTTTCGCGACTGTTTTCGTTGTGATCTAGGTGGTAAGCCACTGCATAAAACTTAATGAGCTTTCGTTGTTTACCGCTGTTAATTAAACGAAGTGCGAACTCTCTATCCTCTGGCCCCCACCCTTCAAACTCAGCATTAAAACCATTCACATCAATGGCATCTTGACGCCAGAATGCTAAGTTGCAACCATGAATCCCCTCTATTGAGTTTCCTCTTTTTACGCTCGCGTATTGTTGTAAACGCCAACTACGAATGGCAAGTTCTCGCCCCCGCGCGATGCCACGAGAGAAGAAAGAGAGTTGAGTGGGACCTTGCAACGCTTTTTGGCTTAGGGCTGAGCTAAGTTTGACCCGTTTACCCGTAATGAAATAGCCTTTTTCGGCGACAGCTATATGGTCGGCAACAAAGTGTTTATCTAGGGACAGATCGCCATCAATCATAATGATGTAAGCATAGCGAGCGCGATTTATCGCTTTATTGCGGCTGCGTGACAATCGAAAGCCTTTATCTGCTTGCCAGCTGTGGATAAGCGGGACGGGAAAGTCAGGCGCTAGACGCTTAATCAACTCTGCGGTGGCGTTAGTAGAGCCATCATCTGCAATAATCACCTCGTCGGGAAGTCGCGTTTGAAGCGCGACACTTTGCAGCACGCAATCGAGTGCTGCAGGCCAATTATAGGTCGTGATGATTAGGCTTGTTTTCATGATGATAATGTTGTCGAAGGTATTAAGCTTCTTATATAACCCATTGTGGCTAAGTGAGCGAATATATTGGTTTTTTTGTGTTTTATGGGTTAATTTTGCTGCAAGGTGGGGGCGTGGGTGTTTCTAGCTGTGGCGGGGTTGTTGTAAAAATGTGGCTGTGGCTAGGCGCTGGCTCATTGGTCAGCACCTAGCCCTGTACTGAGGTACTAGTACTTATGGCTTGGGTGAATTAAGCCAAATATAAAATTCAAAAAGGAGATTGGCAGTTTGGTTTTGCGCTGTTGCTTGAGCATATACCAGCGCCACGCTTGTTGTTTATATGCCAGTGCTTCTTCTTTAGAGAGCGAATCTTGATACATGTCACAATAATCTGCGATGTACTTTAACTCCCTCATCGGGATCTTTCCACGATACCCGCGCCCAGCATAATGAATGAAACTGGCTTGTTGATAATCATCAGCGCCAAGTAATGGCATGCGATTGAAGCTTTTGTCTACAGAGATATTGTTAATATTGTCACGGCGGATCAGATAATTAATATAGGTTTGATCGTAAAATTTAACTTCATTGCAGACCTGTTGCATCTCTTCTGCACTGGCATTTTGAAATAGGCCAGTTTGCTTTGAGACCAAAATCATTCCTGAGTTAAAGTAGACCATTTTGTCTTTTTCTATTGGCCAGTTAACCTCTCCGAGAATCGAGTTAATTTGCACTGATTGCTGTGACCTGTCGATATAGGCACCTTCATTGAACATGTAGACGGTGTCTAGTGAGGGGTGTTTTTTAAAGATATTCTCTGCCCAAGGAGTGACAAGCATATCGGCATCTAAATACAAAACGCGATCATACTCTTTGAGTAGCTCGATCATGTACAGCTTCTCTGACCATGCTGGACTTGCATCAAATTTCTTATTATTTACATTGAGTTTGTAATGGAGCTCATCAGAGACGATGACATCGGCGCCGACTTTTTCGCCATACTGCTTAAAACTCGCAATGGCGGCTCTGTACATGGGGTTATCGCCAATGGCGAGAGTAAATATTGCTTTTTTCATTTGCAAGCCTTTGAGATTGTTGAGTTGCGGAGCAACCTAAATCATTGAAATATATGTCTCATAAACATTTTTTACCGATATATCGGAAACATAGCCTTTCCCCTCACTCGCATATAGCACTTGTGCCATATCAGATGTCGGGGGCGCCCAATAGGGTTTTTTAGCTCGCATTAAGGCGATAAGCGGCGTATGGGCCGCGGTTGCAAAATGCATTATCGCTGTTTCAACTGTGATAACGAGATCCGCAGCGGCTATCATGGCGGGTAGTTCAAAAAAGTGATCCTGCACCGTAAACACTGCAACATTGCTTTGCTGCGCTGCCAAGCTCGATGCGACAAGTTCACACGCTCGTGAATACTGTTCTTTCGTCACGTTAAGGACTACACGACCATCGGGTCGGTGTTGCAGAATTAACTCAATTAGCTCAATAACCTGCTCTTCACTCCAATCTCTTTTGGTATTGGTCGACAGATAGTTAATTAAGATGATCTTTCCTGATTGTTGGCCAAACGCTTTGATTAGCCATTGTTGCGTATTGCTGCGATAGGTTTCATTAATCCGTAAGGCTGGCATAAAGTCAGGCTTAGACAGTGTCAGTCCGGCAATGTCATGTAGTATGGTGTAAAAACGGTCGGTAATATGATGATCTTGCGCTAATCGGTTGGCATCTAGCTGATATAAACTATCACTATGGCGAAAGATGATCTTGTTAAGCAAACCCTTGAATGGCGCCTTGGCGATGCTTGAAACAATAAATGCATCGGGAGATATTTGCCGAGCAAGTGCTGAAAACTGCTGACTCTTACTACCGGAGTGGCAAATGATCACGTCATACTTATGTTGCTTTGCTTGCGCTATCTGGGCTGTTTGGTGAGCCACTGAGTCAGTGCAGCCAAAACTGCGGTTAAAGGCGGGTTCAGCTTCAATCCATTGCTGTAATATTTTGCTGCGAGATAATCGCCAAGCATCAGTATTGCAACGGTTATCATCTAACCAAATATCTAGCTCAATATGTGGATTCTGTTGCTTTAATGCAATTAGAAAGGTTTTTAGATATAGAAAATCACCTAGGGCCACAGGCGACATAAACAACAACCGCTGACAATGATTCAGTTGTTTTTGGGAGATGATAGACATAATTACAGGTATCCGTTTTCTAGTGGCTTAAGCATACCTTGTATTGTGAAGGTTTAAAAAAATTACCGTGAAATATGCGGTAAAAAATCGACTTTTATCTATCGAACGCACCCATTGAGTGCGTGGATGTAGTAACCCAATCTCAATATGTTATTATTCAGGCTGTATTATGGTAGTCACGGCATACTGTGACTTAACGGCGATAGTGAAGGCTCATTTTGATTTGCTTTGATGCATTACACCCTTATTACTTACCTCAGTATTTTCCTGTTATGAATGAGTTGCGTGCTCGTGGTGAACAGGTGCATTTTGTGGTCTACAAAAGTGTAGAGCAACAAGGTGTTCTCGACGCCTTAGTGGCAAAGTATCAACTTCCTGTGACTTGGGTGGATAATGAAGAGCAAGCCTTAGCATTTTACTTGGCGAAAAAGCCAACTTGGGTCATATTTGGCAATACATTTGAACATGCTGAAAAATTAAAGGGTATTTTCCGTACAGCGTTAATGCAGCATGGTATTGGCCCTAAGGCCTGTTATTACACGGTTTCCGATTCGGAATTTGATGTGCGCTTTGTTGAAGGTCAGTACCGCCTAAATCGTTTACAGCAGATGTATCCAACTAAGCAATTCATTGATACGGGTTATGCCAAGTTAGATCCTATTATTCAGGGTGTTGAGCCTGGGTTAGATTTGGCGGCACTTGGACTCGATCCCACTAAACCTACCTTATTGTATGCCCCGACGTTCTACCCCAGTAGCATCGAAAAAATGGCCAAACATTGGCCTGCAGAATTCAGCGAATATAACATTTTGCTAAAACCCCATTACTTTTCATTAAGTAAACCTGCTTATAAAAAGCAGAAGCAGCTTTTGGAGCATTGGGCCAGCTTTGATAATGCCTATCTAGCAACCGCAGAGCAGGCTAATTTATTGCCCTTTATGGCCAGCGCAGATCTGCTCATTAGTGACGCTTCGTCGGCACTGTTTGAGTTTGCTGCCCTAGATAAACCTGTCGTATGGTGCGATTTTTATCATCTACGTTGGAGTTATCGTGGCATCTTTAAGTTTCGTTTTAATCAGCGTATGGATGAAGACCTGTACCGATATGCTGGTGTCGCTGTTCATGCAAAAACATACAAGATGCTAAAATCAGTCGTTGATCAGCAAATTAGTGAACCAGACTCTTTTGCATCGCAACGTGCGCAGTACACCTATGAGTTAGCTGGTAACGTTGATGGTAGATGTAGCGAGCGCATCGTTAATTTCCTTTTATCCGAGTAATTAGATGAGAATAATCACTTTTGGTACGTTCGATATGTTCCATATTGGACATTTAAACATTATGGAGCGCGCTAAAGCTTCAGGGACTCATCTAACGGTAGGTGTGTCTTCTGATGCGCTTAACTTTTCTAAAAAGCAACGTTTCCCCGTATGTTGCGAGCGTGATCGAATGCGTATCGTTAAGGCTCTAGCTTGTGTTGATGAGGTATTTTTAGAAGAATCATTAGAGCTTAAAGCCGAATATATTGCTGCACACAAAGCAGATTGCTTAGTGATGGGGGATGATTGGCAAGGTAAGTTTGATCATTTGAAACCACTGTGTGAAGTTATCTATTTACCAAGAACACCAGCAATTTCGACCACGCAGCTTATTGAAGTCGTCAAAGAGATTCCATAGTCATTACGGGTAATTGATGGCTGCGATTTTTAGAGGCTTATCAGCCTATCAACAATGATATTTTTGAAAATCGATACAGGTTTGGGTATGTGTCCGTGCGGCAATATTGCGTAAATTTCAACGTTGCGGATGTCTCAATGATCGCGCTTTAATGATTTCCTTGATTCATGTGTTGCGCTTTTATATTCGGTCATGTCTAACATCACCGTAATAAAAAAGCGTAAAGCTAACCGCACTCGATAAAATTAGGTACAATATGCGGTCTAATTTTCGCAAAAGAATAGAGTGTTATGAAGGTTTCTCTACCAGCATTTGAAAAAGCCAAAGTACTTGTGGTCGGTGATGTCATGCTAGACCGATATTGGACTGGACCGACTGGACGAATTTCACCTGAAGCGCCCGTACCCGTTGTGCGAATTAACCAAATTGAAGATCGCCCAGGCGGCGCCGCTAACGTCGCGTTAAATATTGCCACCTTAGGTGGACAGGTATCTTTGGCTGGTATCGTCGGTCAAGACGAAACAGCACAGGCCCTAACGACAGGTATCCAAGCATTAGGCGTAGAGCCTAAGTGGCACACGGTCAGCGGCCTCCCTACCATTACCAAGCTGCGCGTGATGTCGCGTAATCAGCAGCTTATTCGCCTCGATTTTGAAGAAGCTTTCCCTGCAGCGGAGAGTGAGGCGTTACTTGCGAGTGCTATCGAGCAGCTATCGTCCGTTGATGTGGTGATTCTGTCTGATTATGCCAAAGGTGCATTAGCTGAGCCGCAAGCATTTATTGCGCAGGCAAAAGCGGCAGGCGTTAAGGTGCTAGTCGATCCTAAGGGCAGCGATTTTTCTCGCTACCGTGGTGCAACCTTACTCACCCCCAATTTGGCTGAATTTGAATTGGTCGTTGGAGAGGTAACCTCCGAGGCAGACTTAGTCGCAAAGGCACAAGGTTTACTTGAAGAGTTTGACTTTGAGGCCTTGCTAGTGACGCGTTCAGAGAAAGGGATGACCTTAATTACCGCGGGTAAGCCTGAACTGCATATTCCCACCGTGGCGCGAGAAATTCATGATGTCACGGGGGCTGGCGATACCGTTATTTCGGCGCTGGCGACGGCATTAGCTGCGGGGAGTTCATTGCCTGAAGCTTGTGCGATTGCCAACACTGCCGCGGGTATCGTGGTAGCTAAATTGGGAACGTCAACGGTCAGCCGTATCGAGCTTATCGATGCCTTATCACAGTCTCGCTCAGAAATGGGTTATGGGGTCGTGTCGGAAGAGCAGCTGATCTATGCACTCGAAGAGGCCAAATTACGCGGCGAACGAGTAGTGATGACCAACGGTTGCTTTGATATTTTACATGCGGGTCATGTGAGCTATCTGCAAGAGGCTAGGGCCTTGGGTGATAGATTAATCGTTGCCGTTAATGATGACGACTCAGTCAGACGTTTAAAGGGTGACGGCCGGCCTGTAAACTCTGTCGATCGTCGTATGGCAGTCTTAGCTGGACTCGCGTCGGTAGACTGGGTTGTGCCCTTTAGCGAAGACACCCCACAACGTATTATCTCTGGTTTGTTGCCTGATCTCTTAGTAAAAGGTGGTGACTATAAAATTGAAGAGATTGCTGGTGGCGAAGAGGTGATTGCTGCGGGTGGAGTGGTGAAGGTGCTCTGTTTTGAAGATGGTATTTCAACCACCAAAATTATTCAGAACATCATGGAAAATCAATAATTTAATAGAATATAGAATAGGTTTCTGCGCTGAATGCACTCGGTGCAGAAAGTGGTTTTCTTGTAATAGGGCACGCATGTCATGCACACAAGAGCAATATACCCAGGCACATTTGATCCGGTAACCAATGGCCATGCCGATCTCATTGAGCGAGCGGCAAAACTGTTTAAACACGTCATTATCGGTATTGCGACCAACCCGTCAAAGCAGCCACGCTTCACATTAGCGCAACGGGTGGAGTTGGTTAGGCAAGTCACTGCACACCTTGATAACGTAGAAGTGGTTGGTTTTAGCGGATTACTTGTGGACTTTGCTAAAGAGCAACATGCTAGTGTGTTGGTGCGTGGTATTCGTGCGGTATCGGACTTTGAGTATGAGTTTCAGCTGGCCAGTATGAACCGTCGCCTAGATGAAAACTTAGAAAGTGTGTTTTTAACACCAGCAGAAGAGAACACATTCATCTCCTCTTCGTTGGTGAAAGAGGTGGCATTACACGGTGGTGATGTCAGTCAATTTGTTCACCCCGTAGTGAGCAAAGCATTGTTAAAAAAGGATTGAGTGTTGGTTATGCATAGAAAAATACAGACTTTTGCAGCGGGAGTTCTGTCTGCCGCTTGTTTATTGCTCTCTGTGAGTGTCCAGTCGGCACCTTGGGTTGATGTATCTGATGTCTACCTTAGAGCCGACATTCAAGCGCTTGCCGATGCTGGCGTGATCACTGTACCGGTCAATACCTATCCGTTAATGTGGTCAGGTATTGGTGTTGATTTAGGTAAGACTGAGGCGTCGACCTTGTCTCCAGCGCTAGCCGATGCCTACGCGCGGGTTAATTTTTATTATCATAATGCGGTTAACAACCGCGGCAATACACGGATAAAAGCGGCTGCGGCAACTGATGCAGCGCGTTTTCAGCATTTTGGCTCAGATTATCGTGAACAAGGGGAAATTACCGCTTCTCACGAATATATGGGCGATCGCTTTGCCTTTAAAGTAACAGCATCAGCTAATTACGATCCGTTCGACGAAAAAGAGTTTCGCCTGGATGACTCCTATTTTGCCGTCGCATTAGGTAATTGGATGGTGACGGCTGGTGCGGTTGAACAGTGGTGGGGACCAGGGTTTGATTCGGCACTGCATAAATCTAATAATGCCCGCCCAGCCCCAGCATTGATGCTATCACGTAATAATGCCGCGGCATTTGAAACACCTTGGCTGTCTTGGGTTGGTCCTTGGACGCTTACGACGGGGATTAGCATGCTCGAAGAGGAGCGTGCTGTTGAAAATCCGTTGGTGTGGAATTTTCGTGGCACGATTAGACCTATTCAGCAATTAGAAATGGGGGTCTCTTGGACCACTATGTTCTGTGGGGAAGGTGAAGAGTGCGGTTTGTCGACGTTATGGGATGCGATGACAGGCAAAGCAACTTGTCCTGATGGCAGTACAAATTGTGATGAGGCGCTGCAATCTAAAATCGGTAACCAGATGGCGGGTTTTGATATTCGCTATGGCGATACTTGGTTCGATATTCCGGTCGGTATCTATTTAGAGCGCACCTGTGAAGATTCGAGTGGCCCAATGCCTTGGGATTTGGCGGACTGCGCTAAGATGTTTGGTGTCGACACGCGCTTTGACTTTGATAGCCAACAGTACAAGCTGTTTTTTGAATACACAGATACCATGGTGGCTTGTGGTGAGAATCAAAACGCCTTTAACTGTTTTTATGAACACGGTACCTACCAAAGTGGCTCACGTTACTATGGCCGTTCACTTGGCAGTACCTATGACAGTGACGCGAAAGTCTATGTTTTGGGCTTAATCGGTCAGTTTGCCAATAGCCGAGGGATCACTTCAATTCTGCGTTATGCTCAGTTGAATAAAGATGGTGCAAACCGAGGTGGGGAGTGGGCGCCACAGCCACTGAAAGAAGATCTCTTGATGCTAGAGCTAAGCTATCGCATGCCAATTTGGATGGGGATGATGAGTGTTGGTGGTACAGTGTCACAATCTGAGTTTGAAACCTTAGATAAAGATACCAATGCCACTCTATTTGGCACTTACGAGTATCGCTTTTAAGCGTTACATTGGTTTAAGGTTCTAGCAGCGAAGTGTTAATCTTCTTGCTAGAACCTAGAACCTAGAACCTAGAACCTAGAACCTAGAACCTAGAACCTAGAACCTAGAACCTAGAACCTAGAACCTAGAACCTAGAACCTAGAACCTAGAACCTAGAACCTAGAACCGTCTTCAGGTCACCTTTAAAACATCACCGCGTCTGACACAAGCCACAAAATACTGTCGCGCGTTGCCCTAGCTTAATCTCACTTAATAGATGTCCACATTGGTTACAGGTTTCACCGCCACGTCCATACACGTGGAGTTTCTGTGCAAAATATCCCGGTTTTCCTTCGGCATTGGTAAAGTCTTTTAGAGTCGTTCCCCCCTGCTTTATCGCATTGGTAAGGATCTGTTTTACTTCTGTGACTAAAATTGTCAGCCTGGCAATATCGACTTTGCCCGCTTCAGTTTGTGGGTGGATTCCCGCGGCAAAAAGAGCTTCATTGGCGTAGATATTACCGACGCCGACCACGATATGATTGTCCATCAAGCACAGCTTTATCGCCTTCTTCTTGCCTTTTAAGGCTTGCTGAAAATAGTCCACATTAAAAGTGGGTAGTAAGGGCTCAGGTCCAAGTTTTGCCAGTAAGGGGTGGGCAGCTTCTGGCAATTCACACCATAGCCAAGCGCCAAAACGTCGTGGATCGTTGAATCTTAGCACTTTACCATTGGCCATCTCGAGATCGATATGGTCATGCTTTTCCACTGGCGTGGATTTTGACAATATGCGAAGGCTTCCCGACATACCGAGGTGGACAATGGTGGTCCCCGCATCCGTATCAATCAGCAAATATTTAGCGCGTCGTCTGATACTGCGAATCGTTTGGCCAACAATTTGTTGGGCGATATCGGGCACAGGCCAGCGTAACGAGCCATTGCGCACAATCAACTTAGTCACTTCTTGGTCAAGCAGGTGGGGCGATATCCCTTGGCGGGTGACTTCAACTTCTGGTAATTCAGGCATGATGTTCTCTATTGGCTAGCGGCGCTAATAATGGGATTGAGTGATGCGCGAAGACTCGGGGGAATTTGATACCAGTTTCCCGAAGGAGACTTAAGTAACCCCTGTTGACGATAAAACAGCCATAGTTGTGGCGTTGCAATATCCTGTATCTGAATCACTAATTCATGAGGTGTCGATTCTGGTGGGATCAGCTTTTCGATAGGTGATATTTGCACCTTACTCCAGGCGTTAGCCCACTCATCACAGTTGAGAATACTGGCTTCACACTGCCATGAAAAGCCGCCCTCACTGAGCCAAAAATCATCATATTGAAGTTGTTGCAGTGGCGCTGCATCATCAAAAAGTGGTTGAGCGTCATCGGGTAATTTTTCTCGCTCATTGTCGAGCAGAGTTAGGATAGCCACCATAAAGATGGAGGCGAAGATAATGATGTTATTCCATTTTTTTCGGGATAAAGCCATTGGCGAATGCGCTCATACTTACTTGTGATCTTACTTGAGTTTATCACCGAAAAAGCATGAGAGCATTAACGCACTGCGTTTGCTTAGGTAGGAGCCGCTGTTAGCCACCCGTTGCATTCATAAAGCGCAAAATTTGCGTGTCGCCTTCCGGACCAAAGTGATGCTCTTTGGGTTTTAGCTTGATGGCATCAAGAATGGCATGCTTCAATCGCGCTATATCTCCAGGTGATTCACGCACAATGGTTTTTAGATCGACCGAATGCTCATTGCCTAAACATAATAGTAAACGGCCTTCAACGGTAACGCGGACACGATTACATTCATGGCAAAAGTTATTGCTGTGGGGGGAGATAAAGCCCACATGGATTGTGCTACCTGGCATGGTGTAGTAGCGGGCAGGGCCGCCAGTACGCTTATTGGAGAGGTGCAGCGGGTAGCGTTGGTTGATGAGGGCTTTGACCTCATCGCTGCTGCAATGACGGCTTTTTTTGCGCTCATCGATCACGCCTAAAGGCATCTCTTCAATAAAGGCAATATCCAGCTCTCGTTCACGACAAAACTCTATGAGGTCGAGCACTTCATCGTCATTTTGGCCTCGTAAAATAACGGCGTTAATTTTTATGCGCTCAAATCCCGCAGCTTTGGCTGCATCGATCCCTTCAATAACACGTTCTAATTTGCCGTTACGGGTGAGTTGAGTAAACAGCTCTGGTTTAAGCGTATCTAGGCTGATGTTGAGTCGACTTAGCCCTGAATCACGCATTTTGCCAGCAAACTTGGTGAGTCGAGAGCCGTTGGTCGTCATTGACAGCTCCTTTAGCCCAGGGAGATCGCCAAGCAGTTTGACCAGTTGATCGCAGTCAGTTCTAACCAAGGGTTCACCGCCAGTCAGACGGATTTTTTTGACCCCCAACTCGGTAAAGGCTTGGCCAATCCAGGCCAATTCTTCGAGGCTGAGTACTTGCTCTCTATCGAGGAAGCAGGGATCTTCACTCATGCAATAGACACAGCGGAAATCACATCTATCTGTCACCGACAAACGTAAGTACTCAACGGTGCGGCCAAAGGTATCAACAATCAAACTCATACGGACTTACCTACTACAGACAGTGGGGCTGACCCACTGCAACGGCTAAAAAGGTGGCCTTTTATAAAAGGTCGGCAAAAGGTTGGATATAGACAGTATCGCCAGGATTTAACTGCTCATTTTGTTCGCCAATGACGATTAAGCAATTTCCTTTTACCATTGAACTCAACATTCCAGAGCCTTGTGCGCCTGTACTGGAAACATGTAGCTTGCCATCCGTCCCTAAGTGGTAGACACCACGGGTGAATTCAGTTCGGCCGCTGCGGCTGCGAAGTGTGCAGTCGGCAATGGCGGGCACCATGCTTGGTGACCAGTCTTTCTCACCTGCGAGTTTACGTAGTGCTGGTTGTACAAACTGCATAAAGGAGACCATCACTGCAACAGGGTTGCCGGGTAAGCCGAAAAACAAGCTGTTACCAATCTGACCAAAGGCCAGTGGTCGACCGGGTCGCATGTTGATGCGCCAAAAGTTGATCTGGCCAACTTTCTCTAGGGCTAACTTGATAAAGTCCGCATCACCCACCGATACCCCACCAGAGCTGATCACTACATCTGCTTGGGCTGCTGCGCCTTTTAAGGCATCAATAAGCGCGTCTTCTGAGTCGTGAATGATACCAAGATCGATCACCTCACAACCCAGTTGCTTGACCATAGACTTAATGGTGAAACGGTTGGAGTCGTAGATGCAGTTGGGTTTGAGTGGCTCACCTGGCTGGCACACTTCATCACCTGTTGAGAACACGGCGACACGCGGTTTTCGATAAACGGGTAAGGTGCCAAAGCCTAAAGAGGCCAACATACCTTGATGAGCCGCTTGTAAGCGGTGTCCTGCAGCCAGTGCGGTGTGGTCTTTTGCGATATCCTCACCTGCCTGGCGCACATGCTGGCCAAGTGAAATAGAGCCTGAAAAACTGACGGTGTCATTATCCTCTATGGCCATCTCTTTCATCTGTACCGTATCGGCACCCGCTGGTACAGGTGCACCGGTCATGATGCGTACGGCTTCGCCATCGTTAAGGTTACCTTGATAGCTATGTCCTGCCATCACATCGGCAACAATGGTGTATTGCGCTAACATCGGCTCACTATGTTTAAAAGCGTAACCGTCCATAGCCGAGTTGGTGTGCTGAGGGACATCCACTGGCGATATAGCATCACTTGCTAGCACGCGATTACTGCTGTCATCAATGGCTTGCTGTTCGACTTCCATTACTGGATTAACAAAGGAGAGGATGCTATCGATGCCTTGCCTTACGGACAGTGTTTTGCTGGTATCTAATTCACAGCCACACTCCGGCGCTTGCAGTGGTCGTTGGGTTTGGCTCGGTTGCCACTGCTTGATATATGCAATCACAAAATCTGCAATTTGGCCGACGTTGTTAATATCAAGACGTTTTAATTCTGTTGGTAGTTCGGTGTCATCACAGCAGGCAATAGCTTGAATGTTGTCGTCGTGCGTATGGATAAAAGGTTTACCGTGGGCGGCGCGGTGCAGCTCAATTTTAGGTAGGGCTAACTTTTTAAATCCTTCAACTAAGACAATATCAACTTTCTCTTGTTCTATCTGTTGCAGTAAGTGTGGCAGCTTAGGTGCATCATCGACTAAGTCTTCGGTCATCAATGCCCAGCGCACATGGGAGGCGACCAGTACTTGTCGAGCGCCGGCTTTACGCATTTCGTAACTATCTTTACCAGGAATATCGACATCAAAATTATGATGAGCATGCTTGATCACCGCCAACTTGATACCACGACGATTGAGCTCGGGGATTAACTTTTTAAGTAAGGTGGTTTTACCTGTGCCACTGTAGGCACAAAACCCGAGAACAGGAATCGACAACGGATTGTTAAACGGAATGCTCATGTAGACCTCTAAATTTATTTGGCAATTGCCTCAGAAAGTTGTTGATTTTGTTCTGGTGTGTTGACGTTAACAAAGGCGTTGGGTTGATCAGAAAAATCACACACGACGCACTGGTGCTTGGCGTACCAAAAATCAATTTTGCGCTCACCCGCGTCTAAAAAGGCTTTCATCGATGCCCTGAGTTCTGGTTTCATTAACAGCACCACAGGTTGTTCTCGTTTGCCATCACTCGCCACTGCAAGTTCTGCATTATTAGTGTCAATGGCCGCTAACATTCGTGGAACAAGATCTAATGGCAGTAGCGGGCAATCACAAGGAACAACCAGTAGGTAGTCTGCCAGTGTATGACCTAGCGCGGTGATCATGCCTGCCAATGGACCTAAGTAGCCAGAGTCTTCATCACTCAACACTTTGTAACCAAACTCAGCATAGTGATTTTGGTTACGGTTGGCGTTGATCAGGATCTCCTTAACTTGTGGTTTTATCCTATCGATGGCGTGCTTTATCATAGGTTGGCCATTAAGCTCGACCAATCCTTTGTCGTTTCCGCCCATACGGCGAGCCATACCGCCGGCAAGGATCACTGCATCAATACGCTGTGACATAGTTTAATTCCTGAGTTTGTTGATGTTGGCCTGCAGCCGAGAAGGGTGATGGTGCTGTGGGCGCATCACCTGCTGCAATGATGTTATCGTGAATCAACCAATTTTGCTCGCATAATCCTGTTAGCGAACAGTTTTGGTGGCTGCTGATTAACATGCCAGTGCCTTGTTGTTTCAGGTCGCTAATCATGGTTAAAACCAGTTGCTGGGACAGTTTATCCATATTCGATGTTGGCTCATCGAGCATCAGCAATTTGGGGCGCATTATCCAGGCTCTAGCAATTGCTAAACGTTGGCGTTCACCACCAGAGAGACTCGCTGCTTGCTGAGTTAATAAACTGCCAAGTTGTGCCCTCTCAATAGCGTGAACAGTACGCCTTTCAATTTCGGCACGGGTCAACTGGCAAAATGGATGGGCGTAGTTGAGATTATAGTCAACCGTCCCATCAAATAGGTAAGGGTGCTGATGCAAGTATACGGCTTTGCCCAATAACGGGTTACGTCGCCACCATGGGTTTGTTGAAAAACCTTGTGTCACAATTTTTCCGGCGCTCGGTGCCTGCAGGCCGGCAAACATCTTCATTAAGGTGGTCTTGCCTGAGCCATTATCGCCTTGCAGGTGAACAGTTTGCTCTTGCGCCAAAGATAGGTGCTCAAATCGATATAGAAAGCGCTCACCAAAGCGCATTTCGATATTGTTGGCGATCACTTTAACCATAGATTAATGTGTCCTCGGTTCAGCTTTGCCACGCAAAGTCCCTAAGGTGAAATTTAGTATTAGCGACAGAATTAATAATACCAACCCCAGTGCGATTGCCTGGGCAAAGTCGCCTTTGCTGGTTTCAAGAGCGATGGCTGTGGGGATATTACGGGTGACATCGGCAATATTGCCACCGACCATCATGGAGCAACCTACTTCGGTTAGAATGCGGCTAAACGCGGCGACGATGGCCATCAACAGTGGAACTTTCAGTTCTCGGCAAACGACCCAAACGGAACGTAGCCAAGATGCACCTAGAGTACGAGATGTTTCCCATGCACGTTTATCAACGCTAGTAAATGCAGCTTGGCTCATTGCCACAAGCACTGGTGCACAGATCATCATTTGGCCTAAGATCATTCCTTTTTGAGTAAATAGCCAGCGTAGATCTCCCAGAGGCCCCATTCGAGTTAGCATGAGATAGACAAGAAGGCCGATAACAACGGTAGGGATTGACTGGATTGTCTGCACTAAGTTGGTGACAAACCAACGGCCAGGAAAGTGGGCAAATGCAAGGATAAAGCCTAATACAAGTGACGGTATTAGGGTGAGCGCAAGCGCTGCAAACGAGACAGAAAAAGAGACACTTACGATAGACCAGACATCGGGGTCTAATGAAAACAGCAGGCTTAATGCCTGCTGTATCAGGGCTAACCAGCCTTCACTCATTCGCTATATGTTGCCTTAAAGAGTTGCTCACCTTGTACGGTATAGCTATTGATCATGCTTTGAGCTTCAGCGCTGATCAGCCAGTCACTCAGTGCTTTAGCACCTTTGTGGTTTAAGTCTGGATACATTTCCGGGTTAATTAACATAATTTGATAAGGGTTCGCTAGCGCTGCGCCACCATCGTAATCAACAGCAAGGTCTAGCTTGGCCTTGTACGCAACAAAGGTACCACGGTCTGACAGTGTATAGCCTTGTAGCTCGTTTGCCATTAGCAAAGTTTTACCCATTCCTTGTCCCACTGAGCGGTAGCCTGCAAACTGTGGTTCAATTTTAGCGCCTTTCCAGATGATTAACTCTTTCATATTAGTGCCAGAGTTGTCACCACGAGAGATAAACGGTGTCCCTGACTTGGCAATTTTAGCAAAAGCTTCTTCAGCTGTTTTACTATTACGAACGTTTGCGGGGTCGTTTTTAGGCCCTAAAATCACAAAGTCATTTTCCATAATGCCACGTGGCATCAGGCCATAGCCTTCTTGGACGAACTTAGCTTCGGCTGCTGGGGCGTGAGTCATGACGACGTCAACGTCACCTTGTCTGGCAAGTTTAAGGGCTTTACCTGTTCCGGTGGCAATCACTTGTACTTTGAAACCCGTTTCCGCTTCAAACTTGGGTAATAAGCTTTTAAGTAGACCTGAGTTTTCTGTACTGGTGGTTGTTGCAAGCTTAATGATCTCTTCTGCTTGCACTGGTGCACTAGCGATTGTGGTGGCGACAAGCGCCATGCTAAAAATCGTTCTTAGGTTAAACATTACTGCTCCTTGGCATTTTGAGTGAAAAACGTGATTCGCCAGGGTCACGTTTGTTCGAAAATCAATACGCTCAAATTACAGCAAAAACAATGCCAACTGAGGTAAACGGAAAAATATGTCACACGGTAATGGCAAAGTGTGAGGCAAGTCCCATGCTGGGTAAATTGTTACCAGACATATTGTCCCAACTGATGTTTAGACTGGTTCAGGGTGACCAATTTGCTGAACTTTGATGCTAGAATCAATTCAATGTGAGTCAAAATGTCCAAAGAAGACAATATGAGCCAATCAAATAAAGAGATGAAGCCGCTACCATCTGCCGTATCTGTGTTAATCGTTGACGATGAGCCTGGGATGCGTAGCTTTTTAAAGAAAGCCCTATCTAAAAAGTTTGCCCTCGTTGAGACCGCTGGCAGTGTAGAAGACGCCGAGCAGTTACGTAGCCGTTGTCATTTCGATCTCTTAATTGTCGATATTCGTCTACCGGGCCGTTCAGGTATTGAGTGGGATGAAGCGCTCAATGATCAGGAGCGTCGCTCTGACATCATTTTCATGACAGGCTATGCCGATATGGATGTGGCGATTAAAGCGCTGCGGGCTGGCGCGTCAGACTTTATTATGAAGCCATTTCACCTAGAGCAGATGATGAAGGCGGTAGACCGCTGCATTGAACGTCGCTTGCTTAAACGTGAGAATTTGATGCTTCGTCGTGAGGTGTCCATCGGTCAATCCTCTACCATTATTGGTAGCAGTGACGCGATGATGGAAGTGAAGCATGTTATTGAACGCGTCGCCCCCACCAATGCCGTTATCTTGATTGAAGGAGAGTCAGGTACGGGTAAAGAGTTAGTCGCTCGACAGTTGCATCTGCTCAGTGGTCGCCAAGGCCCGTTTGTGCCCGTCAATTGTGGTGCGATTGCCCCTGAGCTATTAGAAAGTGAGCTTTTTGGTCATGCGGCAGGCTCGTTTACCGGCGCTAAAGGTAACCGTGAGGGGCTATTTAGCTTTGCATCTGGTGGGACTATTTTTCTCGATGAGATTGGCGAGATGCCACTTAAGATGCAAACAGCATTGCTGAGGGTGCTGGAGCAAAGAACCATACGTCCAGTGGGCAGCGAAAAAGAGATTAATATCGATGTGCGCGTGCTCGCGGCCACCAACCGTAAGTTAGCCGATGAGGTTGAAGCGGGTAACTTCAGGCGAGATCTGTTCTATCGACTTAACGTACTGGATATTGTGATTCCGCCTTTGCGAGATCGCCCTGATGATGTCGTTGAGTTAACCCATCATTTTACACGTCAATTGGCGGCTGAATTAGGGGTGAAAGAGGTGGTTTGGAGCCACGAAGATATGCTCAAGCTGCAACAGCATGAATGGCCGGGTAATATTCGAGAGCTGCGTAATATGATTGAGCGCTGTATTTTACTGGGTAAGCCTCCGGCGGAATATTGGAAACAGCAACCTAAAGCGGATGTACTTGGAGAGTCTGGTTACCCGCTCGACTGGACGCTTAAAGAGGTTGAAAAACACCATGTAACCCAAGTGGTCGATCTACATCAAGGTAATAAATCTGCAGCCGCAAGGGATCTTGGGGTGTCGAGAAAGACGCTCGATCGTAAATACAAAGAGTGGTTTGACGTTAGTCAAAACGAGAAAGAGTAATATGTCATTTTTTCCTCGTATTTTTGGTGTTAATTGGCAGCAAATGCAGGCCAAAGTGCGTTATCGCATTTTGATTTTGACCTTATTGCCAATCTTACTGACCTTAGTCAGCTTAGTGTTTATTACCATCTACTGGAATATTAGCTACACAGGTAAGCAGCTATTTATGAAGGTAAAGGCTGATTTAACGGTAGCCAGCAATACCTTGGTGTCTGTGCAAGATACTCAAGAGAATCAACTTGAGTTGGTGAAGGCATCGTGGGAATTCCAAAATGAGTTTAGAGATATTGACACAAATACTCGCCAGACTCGTGAACAAATAAACACACTCTTAGCGATAAAAAAAGAGAGATTAAACCTCGACTTCTTACGTCTTGTTAGCGTGTCTGAAGCCGCTGCTGATCCCGATCTCCGGGTTATGCTGCCTAAAATTGAGAATAATGAGGCGATTTCGGGCTTGATGGTACTGCAGCCGCAGCGACTTTCTCGGCTCGACCCTCAACTGGCGATTGATGCGGTGGTTAAGTTGGTTGATACACCGCGCTCACAAAAGCCAAGTAAAGAGAGCGAGAAGCGTGGCATGTTAAGCCGCAGTCTACTGCCAATTGTGGGCAGTGATGGCTCCATCCGTTGGTATCTTGATGGTGGCATTTTGCTCAATCGCGATATTCGTATTGTCGATCATATTCGCGATCTGGTTTATGACAAAGGTACATTGCCAGAGCGTTCAATCGGTACGGTGACCATATTTCTCGATAATACCCGTATTAGCACCAATGTACCCTTGCATTTCTTTCCTCAAGGTACTGAGAAGCAAGGCCGCGCCTTAGGCAGCTTAGTGTCTGAAGAGGTACGGCAAAAAGTGTTAGTGCAGGGCCTATTGTGGGTCGACAGAGCATTTGTTTATAACGATTGGTTTATCTCAGCTTACGCCCCGCTGCAAGATATACGGGGTGAGCGTATTGGGATGATCTATACCGGCTTTTCAGAATCGCCCTTTATCCATAACTATCTATTGAACATCATTGAATTGGGTACCATCTTGATGCTGGTATTACTGGTGTCGGGATTGTTAGTGTATCGCGGCGCATACAGTTTGCTGCAACCGATTGAACGTATTCACCATGTGGTGAAGGCGGTGCAGTCAGGCAGAAACTTGCGTATTGGGTCATTAGGGTTGGAACGTGACAATGAGCTATCTAACCTCGCAGAGCAGTTTGACCGTATGTTGGACCTACTACAACGTCGTAATACCCAGATCCAAGCGGCAGCCGAACAACTTGAGGTCAAAGTTGAAGAGCGCACCCGCAGCTTGCAAGAGAAAACTGACGAACTCCAACGTAACGTCGCCTTGCTGAATGAAACACGTCAGCAGCTAGTGACCAATGAAAAATTGACCGCATTAGGGGAGCTCACTGCAGGTATTGCCCATGAGATCAATAATCCCACAGCGGTGATTTTGGGCAATATGGAGTTACTTAAGTTTGAGTTAGGGGACAAAGCTGAAGATGTCGAGGAGGAGATTGACATCGTGATCCAGCAAGTGGGTCGTATCAGCACCATTATTCGTAGTCTGTTGCAGTACAGCCGACCTGGTGAATTTAATGCGCCACTGGAGATGCACCAGCTCACCCCGATTATCGATGAGATGATGGTGCTAGTGAGGCATTCAATTCAGAAGCAGCAAGTGGTCCTGATTCAAGATTTAACTGCCAGTTACCCTATTGAAGTCAACCGTCCGCAGCTCTTGCAGGTGTTGATAAACTTAGTGGTCAATGCAGCGCATGCGATGGATGGTCAGGGGCGGATCTGGATCCGAACTTACGACTGGGTACTTCACGGTGAGCCGATTGGGGTAAAGATCGAGATTGAAGATGAAGGGAAAGGGATACCCGAAGAGCAATTAGGGCGTATTTTTGATCCATTTTACACCACCCGTAAGGATGGCACCGGCTTAGGTTTATCACTCAGTTACGGCATTATTAAGCGCATTGGCGGGACTATAGAGGTGAGTTCGACTGTGGGTAAGGGCACCCTGTTTACCATAGGACTTTATCATAAGGCCATTGACGATCAGTTTAATCCACCCTATGAAGGACTGCATTTCTCCAGCAGTATCAATAAGAAACGTACCGCGAAATAAGAGTGCTCAAATTAGGCACAAAAAAAAGCCGGAATAGTAATATTCCGGCCACAAAGAGTGTGTGAGCAATGTTGTGCTTGCGAACTCAATGGGATTAAGCAGAGATGAAGTGCTTAAATTACTGAGCTTTGGAACACATGTAAATAGTAATTATTATCATTTGGTTCTGCAAGCTCTTTTAATGTAAAGATTGCTCCAATAGTCTCTTTAGCAAATCAACTTGTTTAAAATCAGTTTATTATCATCAATTTTATTTGTGGCACTTTGTAGTGCGGCAATCTGGTAGCCTTGGCGGATCAACATCTGCAGCATGGTAGCAAATCGATTGTAAGTCTTGACTTCAATGTGGCTTATGCCGTTGTCTTTGCCCCATGCTTCCTGATCGACTAACAATGTTTTTGCCAGCCCTAACTGTCTGAAGTCAGGTAAGATGCCTCCAAGCCAACTATAAAACTGTCCCGTTTTTTCACTGTAACCTAGCTTAAATCCTGCCAGTTCACCTTCAACATAGATAAATTGCAGTAAGGCAGGCTTGTTCTGCAGACGTTGCTGGTAGTCTGCCAATGTATAGCGAGATTCAAACTCAGGTATAGCGCGATTCAATTCAATCAGTGCGAGTAGCTGAGTGTCGGTGATCTGAGTATGGCGCTCTATGGTGATGTGATACATCTTATCTCCTGATAAATACGCCAAAAAAGGCGGCACAAAAATGTGGTCAAAATTTGAGAGCCGCGATGATATAGCAAAACAACTGGTCAGGCCAGTGTGTTGGTCGAATTTTCCCCATCGACACGCAAAATTCTCTCCTGTAGGAGCTTGAGTAGTACACCGTAGACGGGAAGAAATAAGCCCAGGCTGACGATGAGTTTGAAGCCGTAGTCAACCGTCGCGATTTCAGGCCAATGTGTTGCCATAAATTGATCGGTTGAGGCGTAAAAAGCCAAGCCAAAAAAGACTAAGGTATCAATAAGGTTACCTATGATAGTTGATGCGGCTGGGGCCACCCACCAGGCTTTTGCTTGGCGCAACTTGGCAAATACTGTGATATCCATCAGCTGACCCACTAAGTAAGCAGCAAAACTGGCAAAGGCGATGCGAAATACAAAGCTATTAAACTCGGCCAGCGCTTGCCCGCCTTGAAAACTACCTTGATGGAACAGCACTCCCATTAGGTAGGAGATCACTAGGGCCGGTAGCATAGCTCTGAGAATGATCTTTCTGGCAGCCTGTTGACCGAAAATTCGCACGGTTAAATCTGTCGCTAAATAGACAAATGGAAAACTAAATGCTCCCCAGGTGGTATGGAAACCGAATATTTGAAATGGAAGCTGAACTAAGTAGTTGCTTGTCGAAATGATGAGGATATGGAAGCTCACCAATAGCAGTAAAGCACGTTTTATTTGTGCAGGTGTTAGCATTAACATCTTGTGGCCTTTTTAATGGGTTGATGCGGGGTGAGGGAACCCGCTTGATTAAATTATGGTGTCCATCGAAATGTTTTGTATTTGGATGGCTTCTTATGGTTAGGGCGGAAGATTATAGTGGAGGATTAAAAATGAGCAAGCGGTAAGCGCTAACTTTGTGGCAATGTTTTTGAGAAATTGAGCGACCTAACTTCATAATGCGTTCTAAACTAAATGGATTGCAGGTCTACTTTGAGGTGTTAGATGCAGCAGTTTGCTAGGTGGTGGTTAATATTGCTTATTTGCTGGCCATTGTCGCTGTTAGGTGCAGCACCAGTGACAATTAATGCGGTGACCGATCACTGGCCTAAATACAGTAACCTTGATGGAACTGGTTATTATATTGACCTACTGCGGCATGTATTCCCCGAGCCTGATTATCAGTTGGAATTGGATATCGTGCCTTTTTCTAGGGCGCTATTTTTAGTCAATCAACAGCGTGTTGATGTGGGGCTAGGTTTTTATCGTGGTGATGTTGATCCGAGTTATTACAGTGAGATACCCGTTGAGGTCGATCGCGTGGATGCGGCGGTAACCCCTGAACTTGCCGCTGTTTGGAAAGATATTACCAGTCTAAAGCAAAAAAAGGTGCAGGCGATGCTAGCGTATCGTTTTGACAGCTTCATTAGTGTCCCTATGTACTATGAAGAGAGCAGCGAACTCTTGTTAATGCTGAACCATGTCAATGATGGGAAAATAGATGCTTTGCTCGACTACAAACGTTCGATGATCTCACTCGCCAGTCATCTCGACCACCCTCGGCAATATGTCATCATTGAAAATGTATTGAATCCAGCAGTCTATTTTGTATTCCCGCAAACCGAGAAAGGTAAGCGACTCAAAGTGAGATTTGACAAGCAGATGCAACAGCTCATTAAAAGCGGTGACATTGAACAGCTCTTTAAACGTTATGTCTCTGATAGAGAGCGGGTAGCAAAAGCACGTAGTGACTAAACTTCTGTCAAAATAGACAAAATCGTGGCGAGTTTGTTTTCTAACTCGTGCCACTCCGCATCAGCCTCAGACCCTGACACTATGCCTGCCCCAGCGAATAGATTGATGCGACCTGGCTCAATCAAGGCGCTACGGATTGCCACGGCAAACTCGCTTTCATGCTTGTTAAAGTAACCACAGGCACCCGCATACCAGCCGCGGGTGTAGCCCTCTCTTTGCCTGATAAAATTAATTGCAGACTCTTTTGGCAGACCACCTACAGCAGGGGTCGGGTGGAGTGCTTGTAGAATTTGGAAGTCGTTAACACCGCCCTTCAACTCGGCTCTAATCGCGCGGTGAAGATGTTGAATATGGCTGAGCTTAAACACTTTTGGCGATTCGTCAGCACCTACATAGTTACTGAGCGGAGTGAGAGCGTCGACAATATGTTTTCGAACCAGCTGATTCTCATGGCTGTTTTTGCTGTCATCCAATAGCTGCTGCGCCAACATCGCATCCTCTTCTTCATTGAGGCCACGCGTTGTCGTGCCTGCTAATGCTTCAGTAAACAGCTCGCGCTGACGTCTTCGATAGAGGCGTTCGGGTGTGCAGGAGATAAAGGCGCTATCGGGGCTAAATTGGAAGCCAAATTGAAAACTATTTTGGTTTCGTCCCTGCCAACTGGCGAGCAACATCCAGGGATCGATCTTTTCGTTAATCTCCAACTGAGTCAGCCGTGACAAGACCACTTTTGGGGTCTGTTTAATAAATTTTTCGTGAGTGACTTGGTTAACGAGCTCAGTCCAGCGGCGGTGATCGGGACGATCACTGCGGCTGAGCAGGTGAATCTTGTTTGGTGGTGAAAGCGGTGAAGGCGATGCTAACTGTTGCAGAGCTTGCAACGCGTTTTGACGCTCCTGCTCTATCTCTTCGTTTTCAATGTTGAGGTTGATCACCAATTTATAGTCATGGCCGCTGCGTCTTAACTCGAGTCGTGGCAGCACAAAATGCGCTTTACCATACTCTGGCCAGCAATCGGTATCACGATCAAAGGCAACCCCGCCGTAGTAGCGAATATCTTGATTGGTGGATAGTGCTCGTTGCTGCTGATAAGCCAAGGAGAGCTGGTTATCGTCTACAGCATCTTCAAAAATAAAGTCTTTACAGGATCCTATCGCCGCCACTTCCTCTTGGGTGTCACGACCTCTCCAGTAAATACGCGGATAACAAGGTTGGCTGGCTAACCACGCAATAGTCGGCAAAGGGCATACTGGTACGGACACCTGAATAATAGGTTCGCCATGTTGATGTATGTCGAGTCGCTCAAGTTTGCTGACTAAAGATTGTATAGCCTGTGATAGCGAGAAAACGCTCAATGAATATTCCAACCTTATTACTTTAGTGTCGATGCATGCGGTGAAAAGCAACCGCGGAGCCGATAGTGAACAGACTTACTCTGTATTGGAAATAAGAATCTTTACCACAAACTAATATCCTAGCAAAAAAGTGTCAAGTTACAGGGAGGTAAGCTGTGAGCTTGGCCAAGAAATCCTCACCTCTTCCAGGCAGTGATGGTGTTTGCTTACACTGAGAACTTTTGTCTGACCTTATACTTTGCTTGGACATTCTGTCCCGACAATTATCAATCACCCACTCCCAATGTTTAAATTAGTCGATCTAGGTTGGTTTTTGGTTTTTGTTTGCTTGCTGCGCTTTAGGGATACCTTCAACAATATGGGCAATTAGATCAATAACAGTGCCTGTAATGAAAACAAATCAAAAACTTATCAAACTTTCTATGGTGGCGTCAGCCATCACTTTAAGCCCTTTTGTGAATGCCGTTGATGCGGCCCGCGATCCCATTTTAGATGTCTCTGAGGTGATCGTTGTAACGGGTGAAAGGCCGACGCCACTTGAGCAGACCACCACCACATGGAGTATCTCTGAAGAGGAGATTCGTGAGCTAGGTGCCCAAAGCCTAGATCAGATCCTAAAGAATGCTCCTGGCGTCTATGTCAGAACCGGTGGACAGGGAACTCCTAGGGTCGATATTCGCGGTTTTAAAGCACGTCATGTGATCTACTTAATTAACGGCGTGCCCGCTAATGGTGCCGAAGATGGGCAGTTTGATCCCAGTGTTATCCCTGCTAGCCAAATAGCGTCAGTCACGGTATCCGTTGGCCCCACATCAGTGTTGTATGGCCCTGGTGGCGCGGGCGGTGTGATCAATATTCGGACTAAGCAGGGCGATGATGCGCCTAGGTTATCTGGGCATTTAGAAGCTGCTGACAATAATACTTTTAATGGCGATATCACCGCCGCTTCCTCTGGTGCACGTTGGCAGGGTTTGATGTCACTATCGCGCCAGCAGACAGATGGCTGGCCCATATCCAGTGATCACTATGATACCGCGTTGCAGTCTGGTGATACACGCCTTAACTCAGACAAAACCATCAATAGTCTATTTGCTCAGGGAAGTTATTGGTTGTCGGACCGCACTCAATTGATGGCAAATGTCAGTTTGCGTAGCGGTGATTGGGGTAAGCCAGCCATCGATGGCTCCAGTACTGGGAAACCTAAGTTTGAGCGTGTCGATGATTATCAATCGCAGACGATTCAGTTGGGCATGGCGCACAAGTTCGATCAATTAACCTTGCGGGGTTTTCTTTATCAAAATCAAACTGACGTGATAGAGAATCGCTATACCGATAGCCATTACACCTTGATGCAACAAACTCAGGACGGCCGGTCTACTGTGAGTGGTGGTAATCTGCAGTTAGTTGCTGATTTGGAGCAAGGGCATCTGTTAACGAGTTCCTTGATTGCTGAGCGTCAAAGCTGGCAGTCAACCAGTAGCAAGCCGGTTGTAGAAACAACATCGGGCAGCAACAGTGGTGCTGGTGGCTCTGGTTCTGGTTCAGGTGGAGGCAATGGCGGTGGTTCTGGTTCCGGTGGCGGTAATGGCGGTGGTTCTGGTTCTGGTGGAGGCAATGGCGGTGGTTCTGGTTCCGGCGGCGGTAATGGCGGTTCATCGAATGAATCGTTTGATGATGCGGCGTGGCTATACACCTTGGCTGCGGAATATCAGTATCAGCAAGATCAGCTAGGCGCAACCTTAGGCGCTGCAGCACACCAGCAAGAGCGTGTTAGTGATGATGAAACGGACTATTCAGCACAAGCGGCGGGTTATTGGCAGGTTGCCGATGATACCCGGGTCAACCTTGGGCTGGCGCGTAAAGTACGTTTTCCGTCGATGAGAAACCTTTACTCACTCTCTTCAGGTAATGATGCTCTGGTGGCTGAGACATCTGAGCATGTTGAATTAAGCATGGCGCAAAACTTTGCTTGGAGTACCGACCTTCATTTAGCGGGCTTCTATACCGACACCGAAAACTATATCGCCAAAGATTTAGGCGGTGTCTATCAAAATATGGGGCGTTATCAGTTTAAGGGTATCGATCTGTCGTTACGTAACCAAAGTATCGACAAGCTAGCCGTGACCTTTGCCTATAGCTTTCTTGATACTGAAGATAAGGATGCCACGCCAGGGCTAGAGACATTAGCATATCGCCCACGCCATCAGTTTAGAGTACAAGCCGATTATGAGTTGCCATTTGCACTGCGCCTCAACCTCAATGTCGAGCATATTGTGGGGCAAGTTTACCATCAGCAGCAAAAAGTTGCGGGGCAGAATATGCTGGTTGAACAGGATCTAGACGATTACACCTTGGTGGATTTGAACCTCATCCAGCCAATTATGGGTGATAACCTAGAGCTCTACCTCAGAGCGACCAATTTGTTTGATGAGCACTATTACCAGAGCGAGGGATTACCTCAAGCGGGTAGACAAGTGTTTGTCGGCCTTAATTGGCAGCTGTAAAGCGTTATCATTATGTGTTTACTTGAGCTCAAAGCGGTAAGTTTTGGCTATCAGGCTGCAATCGGCGAGCTCTTTGATGAGCTTAGCTTACAGCTACGTCAGGGAGAGTGTCACCTCATCCATGGGTCAACGGGCTCAGGAAAGTCGACCCTGCTAAAGCTGCTAGTTGGCGTACTCTCCCGGCCTTTTTCCGGTGAGAGAGTTTGCCAACAGCCATGCTCAATTGGCGTTGTTATGCAAGATCCTAATGTGCAGCTGCTGCGCCAAACTGTTGGGGCTGAAGTGGCTTTTGCGCTGGAAAACAGCGGTGTACCCAGCAATAAGATGATTGATTTGGTGGCGCATGCTTTGCGGCAGGCGGGGCTGTATGTCGCCTTAAATACGCCAATTGCCAACTTATCGCTGGGTCAGCGCTATCGCTTAATGATTGCCGCACAACTGGTGTCGTCCCCCCAAATATTACTGCTAGATGAACCTTGGGCACAATTAGACAATCAAGGTGTCGATGAGCTCACTGGGCTGCTGTTTGAGTTGCAACGCCGTGGTATGGCGATTGTGATTGTTGAGCATCACCGAGGGGCTTTTAGCCAATGTGTGACTCACAGGTGGATGTTGAGTGGCGGAAAGTTAATCTCTTATCAACCATGTGATGAGCCGGTTATATCTGTCTGCCAACTGCCTGGGTTAAACAGGCGCCGAGACCTGTCATTGTTAGCGCCAGTGGTCGTTAGCAAAGCACTGACATTGCAGTTTAACGACAACAAGTTACTGTTCCATTCTAGTGGGCTTAACCTGTACCCAGGAGAGGTGGTTGCGCTTATCGGAGACAACGGTAGCGGCAAAAGCACACTACTTAAAGCCTTGGCGGGGATTCAATCTGACATTGGGGCGCTGGATCTCAATGTGCTGGGTGTGCGGCCTAAGTTAGGACGCTATGGTGCCTCCTTAGCACTACTGCACCAAAGGCCGAGTCGTCAATTGTTTGAGTCGACGGTGATTGAGGAGATGCAATTTAGCTTAAAGCGTTACGGCTTACCAATAGAGCGTGGTATCGGCATGCTGACCAAATTAGGCTTGAGCACTTTGGCAAATCTGTCTCCTCATACGCTCTCTTATGGTCAACAACATCTCGTCGCTTTGGCTTCTCTGGCGTGCCTGCAGCCTAAACTTTTGCTGCTTGATGATCCGTTTGCGGGTTTAGATAGCCGCTATGTCGATGTGGTGGTCGATCTCATTAATGAGTTGAGTCAGCAAGGCTGTGCCATTTTACTCTCCAATCATCGTGTTCAACCTCAGTTAGCCGTGGACCATTACTGGTGCATTGCTCAACAGACGTTGCGCTGCTATCGCGCGGAGTCGCTTGCCGGTGAGGTCGCTCTTAAGCACTGTGATGGCATGGTTTCTGATGGTTATCAAGATGTGGGTTAAACGTGTTAAAACACCGTTTTTTGATCGCTCTGGAAGGGATCGAACATCTCCTCATTACGTGGTACGCAGCGCTAAACTCTGTGCGCTATGTATAGTCGCGACGCTCTGCTGTGCCAGCGGTGCATTTTTTGTCCCCAATACCGCACTCATCCCCCTGCTTTTGATCAATGCTGCTTTGCTTGGGCATGGACGTTATTTAGGTGGCAGAGTACGTGGGTTGCTGTTGCTTTTCGCCACACAACTATTGATCACCTCAATGCTCTATCTATTGCTCCACGGCGTAGAGCGTTTGCATGAGGGAGGATTGGCGGTGACACGTATTATGTTGGCAATCATTCCAGGTTGGTGGTTGTCAATCGTCTGCACGCCTCAGCGCATTGGTGAGGTACTTAGTTGGTGTTTACCTCGAAAGTGGGCGTTTGTGATGGCAGCGAGCTTTAGCCTGTTGCCCTATATGGCCAAAGAAACCAGAGAGATTTACCAAATGCAGGTGATGCGTGGTGCCAATATCACCGCCAAAGCACTGTGTTATCCAAAGCATTGGCCGGAGTTAATTTACTGCGTGCTGTATCCGCTATTAATCCAATTGTTAAAGCTCTCTAAGCAGATGGCATTGGCCGCCAAACTCCGTGGCTTTGGCAGCCATAAAAGACCAACCCATTGGCCTGACTAGGTAAGGAATATTGAAATGAGTAACAAAGGTTTCAGTCTACACGACTCACTGTTTATTGGGTTCTGTGCCACATTATTGGTGGCGCTTAAAGGGATGTTACGCCTAAAACTAGGCATCACAGGTCATTCAATGTTTTTGATCTGTTTCTTTTATCTTATTTGCTACGGGGCCGTAGGCAAGGCGGGGGCGATAAGCGCTTGCGGCATGTTGGCGGGGCTATTAGCGATGATGTTGAGTGTGGGCAAAGGCGGACCATTTATCCTGCTTAAGTTTGCTTTGCCTGCCATAGCGATGGATTTCTGTTTATTGATACTGCCGACACTACTCGGTCTGAAGTGGCGTTTTATCATGTTGGCGCTGGTTGCAACGTTAGCGTGGGCGAGTAAAGGGTTAATTGAAGATTTACTTGTGGGCATGAGTATCGCCGTGGCACTAGTGCAATTTGCTAAGAGTGCACTGTTTGGCAGCCTGTTTGCTGTGTTTGCCGCAACGTTAGTCCCCCCTGTACTGCAGCGATTAAGAAGCCATGATCTATTAGATAATACGGAGTTAAAGTAATGCTTAATGGTAAATTGAAATCTTGGTTGATCTGTATTGATGACACCGATGATATAGGCACAAAAGGCACAGGAGAGATCGCCGAGGAGATAGCGCTGCTGATCAGCGGTGAGCCACTGAGTCGCTGTAGTTTTGTGACAAGGCATCAACTTTATGTCCATCCCGAAATCCCTTACACCTCACATAATAGTGCGATGTGTTTTCAGGTTCGCACCCACCTCTCTTTAGCTGAGATTCGTGACGTCGCCGTCGCGCACTTATTGCAAGAAAGTGCCGCTGCGGCAGACCCTGGTCTGGCAATACTCGACTTACAATCAGATATTGACCGTCAGGCGTTAATCGATTTTGGCCTTGCTGCAAAACAAAGTGTGAAAACTAAATCTCAGGCCTACGGATTAGCGGAGGCGTTAGGGGTGAGCTTAAGTGAGCACGGTGGCACCGGGCAGGGGATCATTGGTGCATTGGCTGGGTTAGGTTTGCGTTTACAGGGCAGCGATGGGCGCATCAAAGGACAAGTAAAGCTCAAAGGCTTATTAGATGGTGAGCAGGTTTTTTCGGTAGCTGAGGTGATAGAACAAACCGGAGTCGACAGTGTGCTCACCCATACTGGACAGTTTTTATGCTTTAAAGAATCAGTGACACTCTCTGGCAAACTCAAAGCCGTTTATCACGACCACCAGGTTTGCCTGCTGGTTTATCCCCAAGACGGCATTTGGCGTAACGCCTTAAAGCAGCACTTGCAACATTATTGATGGAGTTGATATGCGATCTATTTTTCGGTTAGTCGCGGATGTTTGGCAATTGAATATTATTGATGATGATTATTGGCAGGCCCGGCTTGTGGCATCACGTTGTATCCAGTTCTGTGCCGACGATGAGGATGAACAGGTTGATGACACATTGCGATCTTGTGTCAATTGTACTCGTCGCCGTTGGTTAGTGAATGGCATTACGTGCACTGAAGCACAATAACAAGAGTCACCCGATTAATATTAGTTGTTGCTGTATAAGGTTTTTTGTTTTGGCTTGTAAAACTTTAATAAATTAATAAAAGTTTGCATAAATTTATTGGCGATTTAACGCCGCTAGGCATAGTATTAGCCCCCTATTTTCTCGTAAATTGACTACCTCGCACTACCTTAAAGTATTAGACGTACTAGAATAGAGGGGGAGTGTGGGTCATTTCGAGCATTTTTACTATCTGAGTGGGGTTTATGGGCGAAAGAGTTGGCAATAGAACAGATGTTATTAAAGTACCTGTGCCACGTTTGTCTTTAGGTATGTTTGTCACGGCTGTCGATAGCCAAGGAAAGGTCAATATCGCCAATCCTGGTCAGATAAAAAGTCGTGAAGCCATTAGTAAGCTCACTAAAAGTGGCATTAAGTTTGTTTGGGTCGACGTTGAGCGTTCATCGGAAGATTGTGGCCTAAAGAAAAAGTCCGCCACTCTGCCAACAAAGCCGAAGAAAGTCACTCGAGAGCAGTCTCAAGAGAAAGCTAAGCGATTAATGCAAGAAGCAAAAGGCTTAGTAAAAAAGGTTCTGTCAGAGACCTTTGAGGGTAAGGCTGTACAAGTTGAGCCTTTCGAAGACTTAGCGGAAAACATGATTGAATCGGTGATGTTAGATGCCGATGCCTTTAAGTGTATCTCTGCACTGCGTTCAAAAGATGCCTACCTGCTTGAACACTCTATCAACGTCGCCTTTTTGTTGGTGACATTTGGTAAGTACTTAAAATTAGAACGTGAAGTGCTCAAGCAGCTTGCGGTTGGCGGCATATTGCATGACATTGGTAAAGTGCGTGTTGATAATAAAATTCTGCACAAACCAGGGCGTTTAACACCCGAAGAGTTTGAGCATATGAAGCTGCATCAGGTCTATGCCAAAGAGATATTATCGGAAACCGAAGGCCTCTCTCAAATTAGCCAAGATGTCTGCCTGATGCATCATGAAAAAATTGACGGCAATGGTTACCCAAATGGCCTAAAAGGCGATGAACTGACGCTGCATGGGCGGATGAGCTGTATTGTTGATATCTTCGATGCCTTAACGGCAACCCGTTGTTATAAAGAGGCAATGAGCCCGGCCGCCGCATTTAAAATTTTGCTTAGCCTGACACCGTTCCATCTCGATGAAAAACTGGTTTATGAGTTTATTCGTTGTATTGGTGTGTATCCTGTGGGCTCATTGGTACAGCTTTCTGATGGTCGAATTGGTATCGTTTGGGATGCCAAAGATAGAGATGCTTTGCACCCAATACTCAAGTGTTTCTATTCAATAAAGCATAAACGATATACTGAAGTGGCTATGATTGACTTGAGTAAATCAGAACTGCATATCGAGCGCGGCATTTCCCCCAGCACCTTAGAGGTTGACCCTTCACCTTTTTATTAATCCTTGGGCAATCGTCTATTTTTTAGTTTGTCGGCAGTATGATGAGGTCACAGGTATTCAGATAATGTGGCCTCGCTGACAAACTCCGCAACAAACAATGAAGCCATTATCTTCGCTTAGCTATACTCACCCGCGCTGAACCATGACGGCACCTGATGTCCATTCCTGATTGTTTACACGGATTAATTAAATGAAACGACGTGATTTTTTAATTGCTGGTGGCTTAACTTTCGCTGCGGCTACCCTTTCCCCATCACTGTTTGCTTCGCAACAACAACCATTAAAAATATTAGCTTTAGTTTTTGATGACTATGAAACCTTAGATCTTCACGGGCCCATTGAGATGTTAGGCCACATGCAAAATGTGCAGATTAAACTGATTGGTGCTAGCCCTACAGTGAGAAGTTATCAAGGACCCAGAGTGGTTACAGATTACCAGCTTGATGATGTCGTTGATTGTGATCTGTTGTTGGTTCCTGGTGGGTTAGGCACGCGAACATTGATCAATGATGAAGCCTTGTTAACGTGGCTTAGGCGTCAGGCAAGCGTGTCTAAAAAGGTATTTTCCGTCTGTACTGGTTCAGCCTTGTTAGCGAAAGCAGGGTTGCTTGACGGAGTGAGTGCAACCACTAACAAAATGGCTTTCTCATGGGTTACCAGTTTGTCACAGCAGGCGTTGTGGCAGCCAAGTGCTCGTTGGGTCGATGACGGACGTTTTTTGACTTCATCTGGTGTTTCAGCTGGTACCGATGCGGCGTTATTTTATGTCCGTCAACGGCGTGGTGAGGCTGAAGCTCGTCGGATTGAGAGATTGACCGAGTATCAGTGGAACAGTGATGCGGCGAATGATCCCTACGCAGTTGAGCCAATGACACCTTAGCCGATTCGGCTATTTGTTAGTAAAAACGGGTATTTGTTGCTACTGGCCTGATTGATAAATAATAACCACTCTCTATAACCGCCTAGTCATGAGGAGGCGAAATGAAGCAGTGGTTAATTATTTTTTGTTGTGTCGTCTTTGTAATGGCCTCTGTGCTGACCACTGGATTAGTGCGCGCTTTAATCGATCTTAGTGCTTTTATCGCAATACTAGCCTTAGTATGGCATCAAGACTCAGCTAAAGTTGAGAATATAGAGTAGCGAACCCGTCCCAATTGACAACCATAACAGCACGCCGAGAAGCAAAGGTTTAGCGCCAGCTTCTCGCATCCTTTGTATCGTGATGCCCGCTCCAATAAAAAATAGACACAAAACTAAGGTGCGTTTAGATAACGCAAATACCTGCTGATATAGCGTTTCTCCCTGTGGGAAATAGTGCGCGGTTGCAATCGCTACACAGTAGAAGATGATAAACAGTGGAATATTGAGTTTGCGTTTATCCCCGCCAAATATCATCGCGCTGATCAACGCCAATGGCACAATCCATAGCGCCCGCGCTAGCTTAATCGTTGTGGCGACTGTCAGTGCCTCATCACCATAGGCGGAGGCAGCACCGACAACCGATGAGGTGTCATGGATAGCAATCGCACTCCATATGCCAAAGTGATATTGGCTCATCTCTAGTAGGTGACCAAGAGCTGGGAACAGAAATAGCGCCATAGAGTTCAGTACAAATACCGTCGCTAACGCGATAGCGGTTTGCTGGCTGTTGGCCTTAATGGCGGGCGACACTGCTGCAATGGCGCTGCCACCACAGATAGCGGTACCAGCTGAGATCATATGGCCAAGTTTGTCATCGAGTTTCAGTACTTTGGTCAGTAGCGCACCCAGTATCAAGGTAAAAACGATGGAGCCTAATATCAGGCTGATATTGGCCATGCTGGCTTCTATTGCTGCATCGAGTTGAATACCAAAACCTAAGCCCACAATGGAGTAAGCCAATAGTTTCTTGGTGAGACTGGCGAGATTAAACTGTGTTGGCACAAACCCTAAACTGGCTAGGGTAAAGCCAAGAATTAACGCAATAGGCGATGAGATAAATGGTGTTAAACACAGCAGTGAAAAGCCGATAAATACCACGGTTGCTGCGCTATTAGCGTGTCGAGAAAATAGAGCCTTCATCTTGCCTTGTATACAGTGTGATCAATAAGCATCGCAGTATAGTCGCTAATAATATTCGATGAAATTCAATTGCACTTACCCAGAGGTTAAGTTTTGCTTAATCTCTGGGTGATTCAGCATCAATTTAATAGGATTAAACTACCTAAACCTAAAAAGATAAAGAAGCCTACAACATCGGTAACCGTGGTTAAAATCACTGACCCCGCGACGGCTGGATCTATTTTCATCTGCTTCAAAATAAAAGGGATAACAGTCCCTGATGACGCGGCTGCTAAACTGTTAAATACAATCGCGACAAAAATAATGCCTCCAAGTGCTACTGATGAAAACCAGTAGCTGACGACCAACCCAATGAGTGCGCCGAGCAGTAGCCCATTAAAGGCCGCAATTTTTAACTCTTTATCTAACAATAACCTAAGGTTACTGCGACTTAAGTGATTCAGTGCAATACCGCGCAGTGCCACCGCTAAGGTTTGGCTGCCTGCAATGCCGCCCATACTGGCGACTACTGGCATTAAAATGGCCAGCGCGACAACTTGTTGCAAAGCATCACCAAACAAGCCGATGACCCAAGAGGCTAAAAAGGCGGTTAATAGGTTAGTCGTGAGCCAAATTGCGCGCATTTTTGCCGCCACAGAGACAGGGGTAAACAGATCCTCTTCATCTTGGGCGGTGTCTGAGGCGAGCACTTCAAGGCTTCGCTCTTTTAAGCGTTGCATCAAAATTGACACTGCAATGGCGCCGATGATCTTGCCCTCTTTTTCAACGGGAAACCAGGCAAAGCCGGTTGTAGGGTTAAGGTTCTGGGCGGCTTTGGTGATATCTTCCTCATCATTGACCAGCTCAACATCGCAGAGAATCTGTGACAATGGGGCTTCAGGTGGCACACTGTGTAACTGCTCCATATTGCAGGCGCCGTGGTACTCGCCTTGAGCATCTACCGAATAAATAGCGACTATTTCCCGGCTCTTTATTTTTGCGAGCCGTTCTAATACCCGCCCCACAGAGGCGGTGGGGCGAGAGCGTAAAATATCACTGTTGAGATAACGACCCACTGCCTCATCTTGATAGCGCAGTGCTTGTTGCATCTGCTCTGTGGTGAGAGACTCTTGATGGTCAAGGTAGTCCTCAACTACCTCGTTTGGCAGTATTTCGGCAAAGGTAAGAATATCGATTTCTGATACTCTTGCTGCCAACCCTTTGATCTGCTTCTCTGTGAGCAGGTTTAAAACGTGACGAGCGGTTTCATAATGCAACAGATGCAATATGGGCCAACCGCGATCGATGGGGATATTGTGGCAAATAGGCGAACGGTACTGATCCGTTACCGATTCCAATAGGTCAGCCAGTTCACCATCGCTGTAATCACCCAGAAAGGCCAGTGATGCAGGAGTCTCTTCTTGGTGACTAACAATGTCAATCACCTTCGCTAATAGTTGGTCTTGCTCCAAGACTTCGACGAAGGGGGCTGGATCTGGCATTGTCATCTTACTTCCTTAATTGGACGACGTGGTCATCTATTTGCCGGTAGAGCGATGGTAATCGCTTTACCCTTTATTCGCCATTGATTAAAAAGCTGGCCGAGGGATCGACGAGCACTTTATCGCCCATGCCTTCACGGCCGAGTAACATCAAATAACTCATATCTTGGCGATTACTTAAGGTCAGCTCAATTGGCCACTGGTCTTCACCTAGCTGTAATAGGGTTTTGATGACGCAACGCTGTTCAACTTCGCCATTAGACGATTTTATCCGGCGCGTGTCATGCAGGGGCGCGCGACAATGCACCGTCTGCTCCAAATTATAGATATCGGGATGCAGGTCAAACTCGACAAACGGACGCCCAGCCACTTTAATGCGTTTGAGGTTGTCCACATGCAAAGAGGAGGTTTTTGCTCCAGTGTCGATACGGACATGCAAATCATTAATGCCAAGTTCTGGTAAATGACAGGCCTCAAGATTACCAATAATCATTTTCTTCATATAATACTCATACCTTTAACCATTTCTTTCAGGGTTGTATCGAATTCGACAACGGCATAATTTGATCTGTCATGATTTCGATATGTTCAATCACTTCATCGGCTGAATCGCCAAAATAAGCGATATGGAACATCGCATCACCCTCTAAGACCAATGGAATATTTTGTTTGCCGATAATAATGCCCGCACGCGTCGAGGTCACTTGTTGGATCAGCTCTCCCAGAGGGCTATTGATATCGGCCAACACCTCGCCTTTTTCCACATAGGCACCAAGTTTGGCATATTCACAGACAAACCCACTGGCCGATGCACGAGTCCAGTCGCTCTTGTTAGCGACAAAGGGTTCAATTTTTTTACGACCGGTGCGCTTTCTAATGACACCAAGTGCTGAAAGCACATTTTTAATGCCGCGAACACCCGTTTGAATTGACAATTCGTCAAAACGTAACGCCTCTCCCGCTTCATACAGCAATACTCGTGCGCCCTTATTAACGGCGGATTCGCGTAATGAGCCATCGCGGACATTGGAGTTAAGTAGCACTGGTACCCCAAAAGCTTGTGCTAATGATAAGGTGTCGGCGTCATCCAAATTGGCGCGAATCTGTGGCAAGTTAGACCGATGAATCGCGCCCGTATGCAAGTCAATCCCATAATCACAGTGGGCAACGATGCTATTTAAAAAGGTATAAGCTACGCGTCCAGCAAGCGAACCTTTTTGTGAGCCCGGAAAGCAGCGGTTTAGATCGCGTCTGTCTGGCATGTAGCGGCTCTGATTTAAGACGCCATACACATTTACCATAGGCACTAAAATTAGCGTGCCCCTGGTGAGCTTCACTTGGCTCTGAATTAAACGGCGAATAATTTCAATACCGTTGAGTTCATCGCCATGAACCGCAGCACTAACAAAGATTATAGGCCCATCCTTTTTGGCACGAATAACATGTACCGGCATCGACACTTCGGTGTCGGTATATAAACGTGCTACAGGCAGTTCTAGCTGTCTTTGCTCTCCGGGGAGAATATCTACCCCGCCAATCGTTAACGGGGTTTTCATTAGCCTTTTCCGCGTGTTTTGTTGGCGTGAGGCTTAGCTTTTTTCTCAATAAATTGGAAAATCAGGTCGGCTACATCTTTACCTGTCGCTTTCTCAATGCCCTCTAGTCCCGGTGACGAGTTAACCTCCATTACCACTGGACCATTGTTAGATTGCAATATGTCGACACCACACAAATTAAGCCCCATCGCCTTAGCTGCGTTGAGTGCCGTCGCGCGCTCCTCTTTCGTGAGGCGCACCAATTGAGCTTCGCCGCCGCGATGTAGGTTAGATCTAAACTCGCCTTCAGCAGCCTGACGCTTCATTGCCGCAACAACTTTATCGCCCACCACAAAACAACGGATATCGGCACCGCCAGCTTCTTTGATGAACTCTTGCACTAAGATGTTGGCCTTAAGCCCCATAAACGCTTCGATAACACTCTCGGCTGCTTTATTGGTCTCGGCTAATACCACACCAATACCTTGTGTGCCTTCGAGTAACTTAATCACTAAAGGTGCGCCACCGACATTTTTGATTAAATCTTGAATTTTATCTGGCTTGCTCGCAAAACCGGTGCGCGGCAGGCCTATGCCCTTACGCGATAACAGCTGCAGCGAGCGTAGTTTGTCACGTGAGCGACTAATGGCCACAGATTCATTGACTGAAAACGTACCCATCATCTCAAACTGGCGTACTACGGCCGTACCGTAGAAGGTAATCGATGAACCGATACGAGGAATGATGGCATCGTACTGTGGCAACACTGTACCCATATAACGTACCGTCGGATTACTACTGGTAATATCCATGTAGCAATGAAGTGTGTCGATGATATCGACCACATGACCGCGAGCTTCTCCCGCCTCTTTCATGCGACGGGTTGAATATAGGTTTTCACCACGAGACAAAATTGCAATGCGCATCTGTTCATTCCTTTAAATCTAACTCTCATCATGCATGAGAGTGAAGCATTTGGTCCAACTAGCGCTGGACGATGAATTGGATAAATAATCGCTAACCTTAGGTCAGTCTACACTAACGGTTGCGTTATAAATATAGCCACTAAAATGGCTCTAGTGTCTAATTTACCAATAAAAAGTACGATGGTGTTGTTACGATTTTTTTTACTAGCCTAGCCAACGAGGACGCGAAAATAGGGTGAAAAACTTTAATTGGAAAGCTAATTATTTTTATCGTAACAATAACAAACGCTAATCGTTAAGTGTGGGGCGCAGTGCATCGAAGTTATTGATAAAAAAAATGCCCAACACTAAGCAAAGCTTGATGTTGGGCATAGTGAATATTTAGCCGTTTTTTACCAAAAAAGCTTATCTCATGGTCATGATGTACTACCACACGTGGAATCTGGAAGATTTCTGTAAAGCCTTTAACAACAAGGCGTGTGTGTATTTTCCAGAAAAATGATATTTATCGGTCACTTTTCCTAAAAATCTAGATATCAACATATCATTTTCCAGAGTACTTATCACTATGTAGTTGCTATATTCTGCGTATAGCCAGAGTATACTTAACTTAAGAAACTACGATCGTAAGTACCACTTTCAGCGATTTTACCCGCAATTATTTCGTAACCAATACCTGAAGCTACTCCCATCAAATCTGCCGCATCTTTTTTATCTTTCACGTTCTGAGAGTCAATCATGTGCTCGCCTTTAACCTCGATCATCACATAAGAGCCATCTTGCTTCTTGATTAAGAAGTCTGGGTAGTAGCTTCGCACACGTTGTGTTTCACTATCCACGTAATGGATAACAAAGTCGCTCTGGCCATGTGTTAGCATACCGGTAAACCAGATCTTATCGACTTTATCTTCGTGCAACATGCTCCAGAAGAAGTCTCTCTCAGGGTTAGAATCGAAGCAATAGTTATCAAGATGGAAACTTTTTCCAACATTGGGGTTTGATTCGCTACTCGACTTGCTAATGACCTTATCCTTCGCGACCGTTACAGGGTAATAGCCCACATCAATAGGTGGTTCGTTTACAAGATCTACTTCGAATTCTTCAGTAATGCTCTCAGCTTCGATATCATAAATCGCTTTAAACAGGCGTGGGATGACCTCATCATAAAGCACCTCGTTGAATTCGTTAACCATCTTCAAGATACCTTCGAAGCCTTCGGTTGTACCTGTAATGATTTTCTCTGTAGCCAAACAAGGCTTGTTGAGGTAACGCGCAATATCAGCAACCAACGTTAGCTTTGAAAAAGTGCGCTGAACTTTGATATGGGAAATATCGTTATGTACTCGAGATTTCGCAGAGCCAAGATCATCAGGCATCAGCATTCCGTCTTGAGTTGAGTGGATAATTCGATATTTATCGACTTCCACATCTTTAAGGCCAAGTTCATACCCTTTGTCTAAGTCTTCTTTCTCTATCAACTTGAACTGACGACGTACCCGCTTAATCGGAATCTTTATGCTTGGTTGCTCAACTCTAACCTGCATCGTGACTTTGTTCGGATCGGGATCTTTCATCTCTTCAGCTGAGATACGGAAGTTCGCTTGAAGCTCTTTATCTAGAAGCTTCATGTTCTCATCGGTCAAGAAAACCTGACCTGTATGTTGACGATCACCGATAGCGCGCAAACAACGCATAGTCGCTTGGAGTATGAACACTTTTGATTTAGGCTCCCGGAACATCGCAACAGAAAATAGCGAACGACAGTTCCAACCTTCGCGACCTTTGTTTACCAACAAGATGAACTGCTTTTCCGATCTCGGTGTGTCTAGGCGATTAAACTCGCGAATGTCATCATCGGTCGTGAGTTTCTTATCACCAACGTTCACCAAAATACGATCTATTGAGATGCCTCGCTCTGCTAAAATTTCTTCTACGGCGGGGCGAACAACATCGTTTATCTCTTCGATAGTGGTCCCAAAAATAGCCATTTTTGGTAGCATATTTTCTGGGCGATCGACTTCCTCGGCACCTTCTAAGAACTTATCAATGGCAATCTCAAGGAACTCTTTTTGACGGGTCTGAGTAAAGCTATGAAGCTTTACCTGCTTCAGGTAATTGTTGTCGATAGCTTTACGCAAACCATAAGCGTAGACCACCTCAGGGAGCACATCTTTACCCACATAAGGCGTACCCGTATAGTTATAACAGCCAACAACTCGTGTCCCAGCTGCTTTTAAGTTGATTGCCAGCTCATCGATGGTTTTACGCAACGAATTGGCCGTATTATCGGTTTTGACCCCCATATCTTGAGCGAGCTTTGTGCCGAATGCGTGGTGCGCTTCATCGACAAAGATCCCTAGCTGAGGAAGGCGTTTGATTTTCTCGAAGCGTTGGTTGGTGACTAAGTCTGCTTCATCTTTTGGTGCGACATTCATTGTTTCCGAATCAAGATCGAGTACATCCATCATGTCATCAACAACGTTGCCCATTCCTTGGTAGGTATCTTTGCCTGAGCTAAACAACATATCCGCTGTTGATTTACCCTTGTTATCGCGACGCAAGATAATTTTCTGGCTGTTCGATACGATGATGTTGAATTTAGAGCCATCTAGCGTATTAAGCGACACACCGACATCTTCTAAGTAATGAAACTTAAACTCCGCAACAATCTGCATGTATTCAGACGGCACAACTTTAGTGTGGTCGAAAGACTCTATCTCACGCAAAGATTGGAGAACAGTCTTATCTGGGGCAAAAATAAGCGCGTTCTGAATAAAACGGTTATCATCTTTGCTCTTTTTGTTTCCAGCCAAGAAATCATAGAAGATACAAGTGGCCATCAAGATGGTTTTACCGGTACCCATTGTCAAAGCGAAGATGTAGTTGGGGTAAAGTCGGCCACCATTACTGGCCTTCATCTTATTGAAGACACCTTTGTAATCTTTCGCAGACATCTCCCAGAACATATCCCCTTGCATAAGCTGGCCATCGACCGCGCTAATACCAGAGACTCGTTCTTCGAAACGGCCTTTGTTGCCGTACCAATCTTCAAACAGTTGGTAAACAGGTTTGTTGTCCAAGAACTCTTTCAAGAAAACGTAAATCTCGAGCGCTTCGAACTGCGGCGTGCGCAAAAAGCTCCCTGGACGAGAAGGATCGTTGAAATCCAGAAATGCCTTACTTAGACGAGAATAATGCTTGCGGATCGTACCGCAGTGAATCTTATAGAACTCATGCAGGTGCACATAAAATGCATTGTTGAGTTCGAAGTTCTCTTGGGCATTTTTAGCCATGCGCAATCACCTCTTCATAAGATTCAGAGAGTAAATCTGTGATCTTAATCTTGATGTTATTTGCACCTTCTGGGATTTCGTATTCACCAGCAACGAATTCATCTTTTGCTGGGATATCGATAACGATAGGCTCCATGACCGCACCATCGAAGTTCCAGTCGATCATGATAGATTCCACCATTTCTCGCCACTCAGTTACGTCGTCTTTTTGTTGGCTGAGCTTTTGTAATAGGTTGCGAGGATAGAAGGCTTCGATGACTAACTTACCATCTTTAATTTCAATAGATGCTTCTGAGTCGTACTTGAAGGTAAGGTCAGATTTATCACGCAGAATATCGACCACTTCAACCTTCATCTTATAGCTAGACTCATTCTCAAGAATTGCGCCTAGTCCCGGCTCATGTCCCATACAAACCAGCATGATGTCTTCTACCGGTTTATTAGGATTTGCCTCTTTACGCTCCTCGAATTGCTTATAAGGGAAACCCTGAATCAGATCGTTCAAATCTTCTTTGGTTGCAATACGGTTTATAGGCATAATTTTAACTTTGTAACCGTCTTTTTCGCCATCGTAGATGGTATTAGAGCCAAGAGGTTGTATTTCTAAAGCTTCAAGCAGTAGTTCTTTCGCCTCTACAGGGTTGCGGAAAATGTCATAGTTATTGACGTTATAGACTTCGAAAGCAGCACCTGAGTTTGATAATCGCTTGGTTGTAGTTTGAATAGCACCTAAGTTTATATCTGCACCAACGAATCGTCGATTCAACTTGTTAGCAGCGACTTGAGTTGTGCCCGATCCCATGAATGTGTCAAGAACTAGGTCATTTTCATCTGTCGAAGACAAAATGATGCGTTCCAATAGCTCTAATGGCTTTTGTGTTGGGTAGCCAACACGTTCAGCTGCTTGGGAGTTAATTAAGGAAATATCATCCCAGATATTACCTACCGGCTTACCCTTATCATCTTCTGGTCGCAACTTTCGAAACGGAACATTGTTAGAAGACCACCCAATGTTTCCTTTTAGGTCGAGTTTCTCTAATGTTTCTTTTTTTACCCTCCACCCAGACGCAGGAGGCGTGTAACCTTTATAGGTGTAAACTAAGCTAGGTCTCTCTCCCATAGACATAGAACGGATAATTGGAGCATCATAGAATGGCCCTATCTCATCCTTTCTATGGTATTTCTCGGCAATCTCTTCTTTATTTAGTGGCGCTCGAACTCGATCGATGTCAATAACGCTATTTTCCGACTTTGAGTAAAAGTGGATAGAGTCTGTAAACACACTGAATTTTGACGCTTTATGTTGAGAGCCCTTTGGGTTAGTAGATCTAACCCATACAATTTCATTTCGAAAGTTGTTTGCTCCAAATATCTCATCCATCATCAAACGAATGTAATGGGACTGATGCCAATCGCAATGTAAATAAATGAAGCCATCATCACTGAGTAGTTCTTTCAATAAAACAATACGCTCATAAATAAACTGTAGGTAATCATCATTAGCCCAAATGTCTGTGTACTGTTTTTCCTCAAATGTAGTAGAGTCGTTCTGTACCTGCTTACCTTTAAGCTTTATTGTTTTTTTATAATCAGCCTTAGAATCAAATGGAGGATCTACATAAATAAGTTTGAACTTCCCGCGAAATTCTTTTAACAAATGGCTCATAACCTGAAGGTTATCGCCCCAGAAAATCTTGTTAATCCAGCCGTTATCGTCTTCTTGACCGTATACTTCTTTTAGTTGCGCTGGGAAGAACTGAGTCGAACGGAATGGACGTTTACCTTTCCAATTCAGCATCGGGTAGCCTTTGATCGGCTCAAATTCGTAGTTTTCTACGTTGGTCTGTTCATTAGACATAGTCTTATTCTCTTTATTCTTTGATGTCACTTAGCCTTCGCTAAGCAAAAAATTTCCAATTCTTTCGGTCACAATAACCACGCGCACTGCAGTCAACACATGTTTTATCTGGTCGAGCTTTGAGCGAAAAATCTTTGTTTTCTATTCTGTCGACAATACTATCAAACTGTTCAATGGTTTGGCCGATCACTGCCGTATTTTTGTTGAAACTGATGGTCGGTAAGCCTACGGACTCCCCCGTAAAATAAAGATGCATTTTACTCACCTTATAGCCGGTGTTTTCTTCGACCAAATGCGCGTATACCTCAAGTTGACGCTGATGGTGCAAAATGCGCTCTCGGTCCTTTTCCATGTTTGGCTTGCGCTCTGACTTAAAGTCGATGATCTCGACTGTATCGCCTTCTCCTTTGATAAGATCAACACTGCCGGTAAGTACATAGCGATCTTTAACCAATGAGATATCCACTTCCGTCTCTCTAATATCATCCCAATTACTGCCTTTGCGGTCCACGTAACGCATCACATGTTGCAGCGCCGCACCAAGGGTTGAATCACCTAAGTACATTCGCTCGCGGTTAGCCAGATTTTGGTAGTTATCTTGGAGCCATTCCGCAATATTCTCTTTGGTTATCTTATCTTCTTCCCCGCGAAGCGCAGCTTTGTGCACGTCTTCCAAGGTTTCGTGGATCAAGGTACCGAATAGCATTGGGCTTGCTTTAACCGGCTGAAATTCAAGTTCCTTGAACAAGCGATATTGCTCAGCGCAAGTCTCAAACAAAGTAATGTGCGATGTAAATGCGTATTCGTGTTTGATGTTTACGTCTTTAACTTGCTCAAACTCAATAGAAGCAAGCTTGTGCCTAACATCTCTCCAATATGGGAGCTTTGAAGTGTAATCCGTAAAGTACTTTGATGGCGTTTTTCCGTGGCCAGATTTCTCTTGTCCTGTGAGAACAAGTAGATTCTGAGGGCGAGAGAAAGCCGTATAAAAAAGACGCCAGAAGTCAAAGTGCTTGGTATCTTCTAACGGCTCAAACGGAGGTTTGGCCATGTACTGGTGTTCGATGATTTCGTCTAAGTCAGTGTATTGCTTTCTTGGTACTGCTTCGAGCGAACCGACGAATACAATAGGAAACTCCAACCCTTTCGATTGGTGAATGGTCAAGAACGAAACACAACCAGACGGTGCGTATTCAGACATATCCTCATACTCATCGATTCCACCTTCGAAAAGAAACTTCAAGAAGTTGTCGAATAGAGACGTCAGGTTTCGCAGTAAGTATTTTGGACTCAAGACACTGATATGGTGTAGGTACTCGAATTTTCCAAGCATTCGGCTCATCTGAGCTAAATTACGCTGCGCACGTTCGTGCCCATTCTCTTGTTCTAGGAAATGCGAAAACAACGGAAACTGAAGCAGCTCATAAAACAACCCAAGGAAAGCCGATTCTGCGTTCTTTGTCATATTATGGTGCGCTGCAGCTTTGCGCTTACACCAGATGAGTAAATCCGATTGCTCCGGTTGGCGCAGTTTTTCAATAAAAGGTGCGATGCATTGTAGTTCGTAGTAATCCCAGATCGGTAGCCGTTTACCTTCTTGGATTTTTTTCTTTCGATCTAGCATCACCATAGGAAATACCATGTGTAATGCACCCATTAAATGACGAATTTCTTCTCGCTCAAAAAACAGATTTGCGCGTGGTGAATATACAGGAATACCTTTTTCTTCAAGAGATTGCGCAAGCGCTCTTACCTTATCCGCTTTTACGGAGCGGAATAAAAACGCTGCTTGGTTCCAATCGGTAAGCTTGCCTTCATTTTTTAGGTGCATGAGCATCTGATAGACATCTTCATGCCAGTCATCACCTTCAGGTGTCACAGCACTGACAACCGTTGGGCCTGCGTCAAAATCTCCTTCACGGGCTTCGATGGTTTTACTGTAACGGTAGTTCACACCGCCACGTAACCATGGCTTATCTCCCATATAGGTATCATAAAAACCTACGATGTCAGGATGAGAGCGGTAGTTGATGGATAGCTTAACTTGCGCGCACTCTCCTAGAGTAAACTTAGCCGGAAACTCCAAGATATTGCGAACGCTCGCCCCTCTGAAACGATAGAGTGCTTGGTCATCATCGCCAACTACACATAAATTACGCTTCGATCCCATCAGAAGCTGTAAAAGTTGCTCCTGAATAGTATTGGTATCTTGGTATTCATCGACCATGAGATATTTTATTTTCGAAGTCAGCTCCTCGAGAATAAGAGGGTTCTGTTTTAGCAGGGCAAGTGTTTCTATTTGAATGCTTGAGAAATCTAGTGAATTATGTGTTTTCAGTAGTTCTTGATAAATTTTATAGCACTCACCAAGTGCACAGATTGCTTCATCTGGTGAGCTAACTAATTTATCAATATCTAGTATTTCTTCTGAGGCCTTGTTCAGCCAACTTAGTAAGTTCTCAGATTTTGCCCAGGCAGGTATTTTATGCTCGCCTAAGATATGTTCGATACCGCTGATGTCTTTGAACTCACGAAGCCTCTGATAAATAAAGTACTGTTGATCGAACTGATCCATGAGCACGAAACTGCGCTTAAGGCGTGTAAACTCACGATACTCTTCTAGTATGCGTAAACAGATGGAATGAAAAGTACCGAGGTACATATTGTTTACATTGAAGTTTGAACCGCGCTCAAGAAGGCGATTTGAAATTCGGGTTTTCAGCTCTTGTGCTGCTTTCTCGGTAAATGTGACTACTAATAGCTGCTCGGGCTCAGCTCCATGCGCAAAAATAAGATTCATTACTCGCTCTACTAGCGTATAGGTTTTACCTGAGCCAGGACCTGCAATAATGAGCAAAGGTCCTTGAAAGTGATGAATAGCGGTTTGTTGAGCAGCATTTAGAGATGTCATATCAACCTATTTAGCGTTTTGAGCAACCCAAGCTATTAAATACAATAGTAATATCTCTTACTTACAACCTTGCAAGCAAGAGATATTTAGTTAAAAGATGAAGCAAACCTAAGCTGCTTTAAGTTTTATATCATCGCTTAAAAAGCTTTCAATATCTTCAACTCGTAATGCATGCAGTCGAGGAGCTATGTTCTTTTGTCCATTGAGAAATTTTATTGCTCGACTATGTTTGAGTAGCTCATTACCACCACAAATCACCAAATAGTTATCATATGTGGTTCGAGCTGCATCTATAGCTGTATAGCCAAGTTTCTCCATTGTCGTACCTGTTGACTCCTGATACTTAGCAACGATTTGTAGCGTTCGTTTAGGTGTGTAAAGGATATAATGAGCATGATCACTTTTATCCGCAAAAATACTCGGATATTTAATGTTAGATTGATAGGTGAAAGGTGCTTTAGTGTTACTTGGCACAAAACCCATTTTTTCAAAAGTGGTTGATATATCTTTTAAAAGCGTTTTTCTACACATATTCTTTCTCCGAATAGCGTTAACTAAATTATTGAGTGATGCTTCTGACAATTTCAGTAGCATCTATTGACAGCTTCTCGGTTATCGAGGAAGTGATCGAAGGTGGCTGCTTACGTATTCTTGCCGACCGTTACGGCGACGAATATATGCACAAACCAGCACATCTTTTTGTCGAATACTCATATGAGTTTCCTCCCAAAAAAGATTGAAGAGGGAATTCTGCTATTGAGATGAACACATTTGAAAGGTATGATTGCGAAACAAACCTGAGCAATCTTGCCTTTCAGTGGGCTTGAAACCTCTTTATGTTGGGCCTTATATAGTCTGTTGGCGCAGAGTATATAATTCACCTCATTATAAAAAGCACTTTTAGTCTCTACTAAAAGTGCTTTTTATTTCTCTTTTCTAACACCCTTGAATGGGGTGCCATCTTGTTTTACATCCATAAATTGTCCAGTATTGGCATCTCTTTTTACCCAGTGTCCCGATTGGGTTTGAGTTTGAGAGCGTTCACGGACCATTCCGTGTCGGCGGTTATCGCCTGATTTACCATTTGTAGCCATAATGGCCTCCTAAATAATGCAGTTAGTTTGCTTGATACTTGCCTAGCTTGTTCATTATATGATCGATCACCGATCGAGATCAACTGCATTTATATTTTTTATAAGTCAATTTCACTTTTATAGTGTTTTTTTTGTAACTCATTGCTCATTTTTATAGTGCTAATATATACATGCCAAAGTCTTTGATCTAAGATTAAAACAAAATAAAGAATGGATACTTTTCATGATTACATTCGAAGAATTGAAAAACTCATACCCAAAAACCGCAGACAGACTAGCTTTTATAGATTTCATGCTTAGATTTACAGGTGTAGTAAAGCGCTCAGGCATAAGCGAGATGTTTAATCTTTCTGATGCAGCATCTTCCAAGGTTCTAGCGGAGTATAGTGAATTAAAGCCTAATAATATTGAATATAATCGAACGGTTAGAGCTAATGCTATAATGAGGGATAGTTTCCGACCGCTACTAGATTTAGATTCTGAGACTGCTTTGGGAATGCTTGCTAATGGCTTTAATAGAAATAAGTTGTCCTTTCCCGTGAGAACCGCAATCCCTTTCGAAAAAATAGGGCGAGTTCCAAATAATCTTCCAACAGATTCTGTTGCAAAGATTACAAGGGCCATAAATGGTAAATATGCCATAAGCTGTTGTTACCAATCAGAAAGCAGTAGTAACCATGATAGGCGAGTAATAATTCCCTTAAGCATTATGCATGATGGCTCAAAATGGATGTTTAGAGGCTTTGACCGAAACGACCCTAAAAATATTTTTTACAAGAATTTTCATTTCTCTAGAGTAAGAGATGTAGAGGAGTATTTTCAGAACAAAGATTATCAAGCAGAACCAGAGGAAACTCTTGAAGCGGATAAACAGTGGAATTTGATTTTACCTTTGCAGTTACAGATCCATCCTGATAGAACACTTGAAGAGGCAACTAGGATCCGCAATGATTTCGGTATACCAGCAAGCGCCAATGAGTTAACTATTGAGGTGAGATGTGCCCTGATGTTTTTCGTTGAAAAACAATGGTTCATTGATAAGAGGCTAAACTCAAATCAAGATGTAGAACGATATTTCAAGTTCAAACTCATGAATGCAGAAATGTTAGAGCTTGTAATGCAAAAAAATTTATAACTTACTTGGTACTCGACCACCTAATAACCTGAGTCAGGTAAGCTCTTGCCCCCACCGCTTTTATTAGGCCGTATATCATCATATTGAGCTCGGTAATTAGAAGCTCAGTATTGTATTAAAAAATCCGAAGTTATATTTAGCTTCGGATTTTTTAATACAATAAGCTCTAATAGGTACATTTATTTTTTCAGCGTCTTATTCAGTGATAATGCTGTAGCAATAAATGTTGAGTCGTGGGCTACATTTAATTTTGATATAAATATCAGTTTGATAGATGTCATAAATCTCGTGAGCTGTTATTTATAAGCGGGTGAAAAACCGGTTTTAGTGATAATGAAATCCGTAGATAGGCAGATTGTTGATGGGTTCTTAGATAGTTAGGGCTCAAACTCTCATGCATAGTTTTATCAAAGTATAAGCTGAGTATTATGGGTACACCATAATACTCAATAACAGTAGAAAAATGGGTGTACCATAATACTCAGATTATAGCTTAGAATGGCGAATCGAACGTAGATATTACCTTTTCTCTAAATCCCCCTAAAAGCTCAAAAGACTGTGATACAAAATTTATAATATGATTAGATGGCATTGTATTCAGAGAGTTAGATTTAATGGGGTTTTGTAGATAGTTACATCCTAGATCTAGCTTACGAACACTTCGAGATACATTATGATCTTCCATAACTTCATTTTTTTCTATCGATAGTACTTCTGACAAACTGACATTTATTGGCCTTCTGAATATTAAAGGCCTGTCAGGTATTTCTTCTGCTATGCGGTTTGCAAACTCTACAAGCTTTGGCTCTGCAAATGTGTATAACCAAGCTTGTGGGTTAGCCGAATCATCCGTACGTAAAATACGGCCTAGCACTTGCCTAAAATAGAGCTCGGTTTTAACTCTGCTCAGATGACAGCAAACCTGCAGACGCGGTATGTCAGTTCCTTCACTTATCATGCCTACACTGACAATCCAGTTGGTCGTACTGTTTTTAAATTCATTTATCTTAAACGAAGGATCATCTTCTTTGTATGTAACGATCTGAGCCGTTTCACTAAACTCAGTTTTTAACATATTAAACATATATGCAGCATGTTTAGTTGACGAGGCTACGATGAGTCCGGCTGCATAAGGGTTGTTCTGTTTTATTACTTTAAGCTTGTTCGTTGCTAACGCTAAAGTATGTCGAATTGCTTCATGGTCATTGATAACAGCCTGGTATGAAATCGATGAACCTTCAAATAAGTCGTGTAAGCAACTATATGTCTTTACTTCATTTTCTTCGTCAGTTACTGAAATGTTGTCATTGTCGATTAGTACAATTTGGGGGACCCGACATACACCATCGGCAACAGCTTCCTTCAGACCATAAATATAGTCACATTGAATCATATTATCCGGATCTGTATATCGAGATAAGGTAATCGGTGCTTGATCAGAACGCCAAGGCGTACCAGTCAGGGCTAAGGTGTACTGCGCTTGCTCTTGTATGTTGAGTAAGATTTCTTCCCCCCAAGCATTAGCATCCTCAAGATTACTGCCAGAACAATGATGGATCTCATCAAAGACAACCAATACTCGATTTCTTTTTAGCAGTTGCCAGAAGTCTTCTTTGAAAGAAAGCATCCCTTGATAGGTATAAGAACAACCTACAGATCCAATTACACCATCAAAGCGGCATTCCAACCGGTGTGAAAATGTTTTTTGAATACCTTGGGAGATGTTTACTGAAGGAGAAAAGCACAATACAAAATCAATAAGATCTTGCTTGAATAATTCCGCTGCCACCTCTGCCGCCATAATCGTCTTACCTGCGCCTGGAGTCGCCAAACAAAGGAAGTGTCTTAGATTTGAGTCAAAGTGCTCTAGAGCGCGATTAACGCACTCTGATTGCCATTTTCTTAGTTGCATTAAAGTTACTTTTTCTGATGAGCAAGAACAGACTTAATCGCTTTGACTTGACCTAAGAGCTTTGAGCTATTCTCTCTCGCTAGCATGTATTGTGATTCAAGGTGGGCTTTCATTTCTGGGAAAGATTGGTACAGACGCATGTATTCTTCTGACTCACCAATGCTGGTGAGTAGATCAACTTCAGATTGCTTAAGGCGATCCTTTAGCTGTCGGGTTACATTGTATTCGATTGGCTGGCTGGCATCTTCACTACGTTGACTTATGATGAAGCTCACTTGATCAAATTGTTCAGTTTTTTGATAAGTTGCTGTTTTAGAGTTTTCGCTGATAGCTTTCTTTAAAACTCCTTTTTTAATGAGCTTATTTACCTGCCTATAAATAAATTTATAGGCTTCACTAGCACTTTGATTGCTAGGTGAGACAGCCAAAAAGGCATCCCGCAGCTCTACAACTTGGAAGTTATTGCAGTTCTCGTCCTGGAGAATAGTATGCAACGTAGCGCATATTTTGATTGAAACTTTTGACATTACTTTCTCACAAGAGGTTAATCATTGGTTCTAATTTGGAGTAGAAGAACATTATAAACTAAATGCGGATTATAATCCGTGGCTTTATAAGCCGCAACTTTGGATAGTCTTTCTCTTTAACGAGATGAAAAATGAAAGACTTAGCAATCCAATTTGGCTTGAAATTACGGAACAAACGCAAAGAGTTGGGAATATCCCAAGATAAATTGGCGCTTTTAGCTGAGATTGATCGCAGCTATGCGGGGAGAATCGAGCGTGGAGAAGTCAATATCACGCTCGAAAAAGCATACCAATTGGCTGAGGTCTTGGATTGTGATGTAAGGGAGTTGCTCCCTTAAATTTTTAGATATCGAAATGAGTCTAACTGGTTGAGTTTTGCAAACTCCCGAGCCTCATTTTTTGTCTTGAAAGGATGTATACCAAGCTCTCGTAACTGTTCGATTGCTTCTCTTGGGCAAGAAACCATCCAATCATTTTCTCCACTCATAAAGCTTGTAGATGATAATTTTACTGTACGAACTTCACCGTTTTGGATAAACGTCTTAGTGAGCGACTCAATGTAATCTAATTCAGGGAGAACTTGCTGGCAGGTAAGATCGTAGAATCTAGGTTCTGAGTGCATGGTAATCAAGAAGTACATTATTAATTCTCGCTTACTATATCGTTATCCAATGGTCCTACTACGATTTGCTTACCCAAATCGAACCCTATCATTATTTCGCAGATACCGGGATCTAGCTCAAGCTGTTGGCATACCCGATTGGCTTCGAGTACTTTTTTGAATGATTTTGCTTGGTCTGGGAATTTATGCCATCCCTTAAGAACACGTTCGGATGAAATGTCGAATTTGGCTAAAAATTCATCAGAGTCTCCGCGGTAAATCAAGTAACCAAAGAATGGGATATGATCTTCCACTCCCAAATTTTTTCGTATCGTTTCTAGTTTTGGTTCATCCATAAACACCTCTTAATCATCCAAAATATGAGATTGCAAAGTTACATTAATTGGTTGATGAAAATGAGGCAAGCTTTAAGTGGTAAGCCAATGGATTCTAGATTAGTTAGGTTTAATGCGCTAACAGGCTTATGCTCATCAAAGTGGCATAACTAGAATACATTTAGCAATCTAGTTCTTGCTGTCGCTTACTCAGGCACTGAAGTAGAGGGCATCATTGCAAAAATAAAAGTGGCATCATGCCGTCTAAGTCGCGTTAGGCAAAAGGAAAAGTCTGAAACTCAAAAAGAAAGTCAATTTACTAATTGATCGTATTGGTCTGTATTCTTTTCAACTGCACCTACTGACAGTTATGGTTGGTGAGTACTCTAGACAGAGTAAGGATTTGGAGCGGTAATCCCCCCATTTTTAATGGAGTTCAGAAGTAGACTTGTTAATTTGGGCTAAACGCTGCATGGGGGTTATTCCTCCCAATGCCATGTTTGGTCGTTCATTGTTATAAACCCAAAGCCATTCAGTTGCAAAGTTTTGTAGCTCGGTCACAGAGTCAAACAGGTAATGAGATAGCCAATCATAACGTACAGTTCTATTGTAGCGTTCGATATAGGCGTTTTGCTGAGGGTTGCCTGGTTGGATATAGCAAAGCGCTATTTGATGCCTCTCAGCCCAAGCTACAAGTAAACTGCTGATATACTCAGGCCCATTATCACACCGTATAGACTTCGGTTTTCCACGCCACTCAATGATCTGCTCAAGTGTTCTTTGCACACGGATTGCTGGCAAAGAAAAATCCACTTCGATAGCTAACCCTTCTCGATTAAAGTCATCGATCACATTAAATAATCTGACTGAACGGCCGTCTGCAAGTTGATCATGCATAAAGTCCATTGACCAACATTCGTTGGCTTTTTCAGGTACCGCTAGTGGCTGTGGTTTTTCACGAACCAATCGCTTCTTAGGTTTGATACGAAGGTTTAACTCAAGCTCACGATAAATTCGATAAACACGTTTATGGTTCCAACCAAAGCCTTTGACGTTACGTAGATGAAGAAAGCACAGGCCAAAACCCCAGTTACGTTGGTTGTTCGTCAATCGAATTAGCCAGTCAGCTATGACAGCGTTTTCGTCTGAGTTTTTAGGCTGGTAGCGATAGCAACTTTCGCTGACGTGGAAGGTGCTACAGGCCAAACGGATACTCACTTCCCTAGAGCTTACGGCGTTCCTTGCCATCTCGCACCGCAGAGACGGCTTTACCACTTTTTTGCCATGGCTTCCTGGATCAGCTCGGCTTTGAGTCGCTCTTCTGCATACATCTTTTTAAGGCGACGGTTTTCATCTTCTAGCTCTTTAAGTCGTCCCATTAACGAGGCGTCCATACCGCCATATTTGGAGCGCCATTTGTAAAAAGAGGCGCTGCTCATACCGTGCTCACGGCAAAGCTCTGGAACAGGTGAGCCTGCATCAGCTTGTTTAAGAATTGATAGTATTTGGCTGTCGCTAAATCTTGATTTTTTCATTGAGAATCTCCTAGTTACAGATTACGAGAAAATTCTACTTATGAACACCGTGGTTTTTCGGGGGGATTACCGA
>NZ_MCBT01000002.1:0-6636 GCF_001735525.1 Shewanella colwelliana | reverse complement strand
TGTAGTGGTCAACTAATATTGGCCACGATCTTAGAGTTTAACCAGAACAATCGTTCCGATTCATTGGGCGTCAGTCCGCCGTTATATTGATGTGGACGAAGCTGGCAGTAATATCCAATTATGTATCGTGTAATTTCGTTCTGAGCTTCTGTAAAATTACGATACCCTGTTGTTGGTATCCATTCTGTCTTAAGGCTCCTAAAAAAGCGTTCCATTGGACTATTATCCCAACAATTCCCACGTCGAGATAAACTTTGTTTGAGCTGGTATCGCCATAAAAGTTGTCGATATTTTCTGCTTGTATAGTGAGTCCCTTGATCGCTATGGAACATAACATCTTTAGGTTTACCACGACCTTCATAGGCCATCGTAAGCGCTTTGCCAGTTAAACGGCTATCAGGTGATAATGACATAGCCCAGCCAATCACTTTACGGGCGAATAGATCAATCACAACAGCTAAGTACATCCAGCGGTTACCAGCCCACACGTAGGTGACATCACCAACCCAGACTTCATTCGGAGCTGTAACTGCGAATTGTCGACCTAGGTGATTAGGGGTTTCAATATGTTCTAGCGTGCCTTTTCGGTATTTGTGCTTAGGAACCTGACAGCTAACTATACCAAGCTCTTTCATCAACTTAGTGGCACGATAGCGGCTTAGCAAGACACCTTGCTGGCTAACCATATCTGCAATGGTTCTAGCACCAGCCGACCCATTACTTGCAGTGTGTACTTCGCTAACTAGGCTCCGAAGTTTAACTTTATCGGCATTAATGGTTGTTGGCCGCTTTTTCCAATATTTGTAACTACTACGATGAATACTGAACACTTCGCATAATGTTTTTATGCTGTAGCTCTGCCTGAGTTTCTCAATTATTAAGAATTGTTCAGTGAGTCCGACATCAACAGAGCTGTGGCCTTTTTTAATATTTCGTTGTGCTCTTGGAGGCGAGCGAGTTGCTTTTTTAACTCTCGAATTTCAATTTGTTCTGGTGATATAGGTGATGCTTTAGGTTGCTTACCTTGTCGCTCTTCTCTTAATTGTCGAACCCATTTATCCATGGTTGATTTGCCTACACTCATGGCTTGAGCAGCTTCAACAATTGAGTAATTTTGATCTAGCACTAATTGAGCTGATTCAAGTTTGAACTCTGCGCTAAAAAGTCTTCTTGTACGTTTTTTCATAGTGTCACCTGTTAACTTATGAGGTGATGATATCACCTCTAACTAGGTGGCCAAATTCACCGTACCACTACAGACATACCAAAATACAGCTTATCTTTCTTCGATAAATTGCTTGAGGTTTCAAAAGTATTGGATAGTTCTGACGATGCATTATTGCTTCAGACTATAGCAAATAAAAATCTGCAACCAGTTAAGTCAGTAACACTTCAAGACTTCACCAGCAAATGGCTAGAAAAGTACTTTTGCTTCACTGACCAGACAGGGCGAACACTAAGACCAATCATCAGTCGCTTTCGTGAAACTGGCGCTCAACTTACCACGGCGTATCAAGGTGAATTAGTGAATGATATAACGCTAGGTAATAGCCCTCAAACCCGCAGGAAACACTACTCCAATGGCAATAAGCATAACAATAATGGAATGATGCAAGATGTAGCTGTCATTAGGCAGGAACAAGCACAAACTAAGCAAGGCGCAAAATCTGCGCGCTTGGCATTAGGGATCGAAGTATTAACTATTGAGGAAGAATTTAAGATGAACTTCCCTCTCTTATCTCGAACCCCAAACGGAGGGAGTTGTGCTAACCCCTTTGGAGAAAAATCTAAAGCATATAATCGAAAAGCAAAACATCTAAATCCATTAAAAAACGGTGAGAAACTGGCATGTGCCGATTTATTGAAATGTTTTGGCTGCTCAGAACAAGTCATCGTCCAGTCCGTCAGTGATATTTGGTGTTTACTGTCGTTTAAAGCAAGTATAGAGGAATCGCTTTACCAACATTTGAATGCTCATCATTACCGACAGAACTTTGAAAATGTAATTGCATACATTCAAGAAAATATCTTGCCAAAAATCAAAAAAAACATTTTAAAACAAGCTGAAAAAACTTTGAACAACGAAGGATTACACCCTCTTTGGCTGGAAAATAACGCCATTCTAGACTTGATACCAACAACGCTTACGCGACCTGCTAAGGAGTAAGATGATGCATAATCCACACCTTTACACCGGCGACTTCCCAAGGCAGCATCAAGTTGGAAATGTGGATGTTATTCGACTATACCATCTAAAAGATTGGGATTCGCTTAATGAGGTGGTAGTCTGCCGCGACAAAAATGGAGGAGTAACAGCCCGTTTTGGAGAAAATAAGTGGTGTCTTATGCCCTTCGCACGAACCCCTAAAGGGATTGGCAGTTTTAATTTTCAAGATTGGGATAACACTCCAGAGCTGCTAGTTGAATTCAAGCTTTTAGCTTACGGCTGGCTTTTCCATAAAAGCGTAAGAAGCCAAGCCCATAAATACACAACAGTTTACAGTAGAGTAATTGCGATAAAAGTAGTCTATAGATTTCTTAAACAAATAAAAGCAAACTCGCTAAGTGAATTATCAAATAATAAATCATTTGAGGCATTTAAAGCATACCTAGTAACCCAAGATCGCCACCAACAGGGTTTAAAAACAATATTTGCCGCAATTAACAGAGCTATCTGCCTTGAACCTTGGTTAAAGTATTCATTTGGGCTTGGCGGAAAAATTGAAACAACATTGTTATCAAAGGCACTTAGTGATAAAGATACTCGGCAAACTCTCGTCATACCGGAACGATTGAGTGACGCCATTTACGGGAAAGCCATTGAATTAATTGAGGAAGCGATACCCTACCAAAAGAGCATCGCCAAAGTAGAGTCGGACCTTCAAAAGAACTACCTCAAAGGAAAGGATATTGTTGATGCTAAAATTAAAAAAGGTTTCAGATTCTGCTGCACAGATGATAATGGCAATATTGTTGACAATCATAATTATGCACTCCTCATATGTGATAACCAGCCTTTAAAGTCAAGCGAAATAATTCACTCACTTTCTATTCAAATACCAAGCATAAAACTTAGTAATGCTAATGACTTTCAGCGTTATTTGGGACAACTGATTACGGCTTGTTATATTGTATGCGGTGGATTTACAGGAATGCGCGATTCTGAATTAGGCAAGCTCACACCCAACAGCTACTTCAAAGATAACATTAATGGACGTGACTTCCACATGCTTCAATCGAACACCTTTAAGTTAGGTGAAAAACGAGAAACTTGGATCACTGCCCCAATAGCGAAGCAAGCGATTGAATTGGCATCAACATTAACAAAGGCTTGGCGAAGACAAATAAATTACCCTGATAGTCGTTACGTTGACACCCTTTGGTGTAACAGAATAGCTCGCTCCAAACCGCCAGTATTAATTTCAAATTGGAGTAGTAGGTTGCAGCGTTTTTGCAGACAAATTGGTTTTGTGGTTACACAAGAGGATTATCAAGAGTGTCTTGTCTCCAATCCAAGATCTATAGTCAGAATTAAACAAAGTGTGGTTATCGGACAGCCTTGGAAGTTAAGTTCTCACCAATTTCGCCGCTCATTAGCATTTTATACCATCAAGTATAGACTTGGTTCAAAAGTAGCCCTTAAACAGCAATTCAAACACTTATATTTGGCGATGACGGAATGGTATACAAATGGAGGACAACTTGCGAGTCTTCGAGATTTGAGGCTTGATATAGACATGCAGAAAAATCTGGATGAAATTAATACTGAAATGATAACAAGTAAAATCTTTCAACAATGGCATTCAGACCAACCACTATCGGGAACAATGGGAAAAGCTATTATTAAAATGAGAGGAAATGTGCCTCATATATATAGTTCTTGGGAAACTATTTATGCGGCAGTAGAAAAAGGCACTCTAACATTACATGGCACAGCACATAGCTACTGTAAGAATGGCTATGACTGTGACATGGAAGGTGTAGTTATGCCCCAGTTCTGTGTTAACTGCAAAGGGCAAGGTAGTATCATCGACAAAGACCAAGCATTATGGTGGCAAAAAAGGCACAAGAGTTTGGTTCGCTACATGGAGTTAGGGGAAGATATTTCAGTGACAGACAAGAGCCACTACATTACTCAGATCAGGGCAGCTGAAAAAGTAATGGCTGACTTTGATATGTTCTTCACCTCATTTGTACCGGATCTAAAGGTAATGAATTTATGAGCAAAAGTGAAAACACTTTAATTGCGTTAAAGGCCGCGCTAGAGCGCATCACACAAGGAAAACCAAAACGTATACTTCCCACTAGAAAGCTTAGTGTTCGAGCGGTTGAAGAAGAAGCGAATCTAGGTAATGGTAGCGGTTATTACTACCCTGATTTTGTGGCAAAGGTTAAACAGGTTAAAGTCGATATTAATCAAGCTAAAGGCGAATACGTTCAACCAGAAATTCAGTCAGTACGTCTTAAACTCAATGAACAGAAGCGCATTAAGCAAAACTACAAAGAGAAGTACTTAGCGGTAAGAGAGCAACTAGCCAACTTTGCAGCTGCACAGCACCACCTCAATGATAAGTTGGTACAAGCACTAGCAAAGATCGATGATTTAGAGTTTGAAAATACGAGCCTAAGAGAAAAAGTCACTGAGCTTAAGAGAAGTAAGGTTGTACCAATTAAATGAGCTGATTTTCACTTAGAACGTTTAAAAATGGGATATGCCCACTAACTCATCATTTTATGATAAATGAATGGATAAAACGGCAACTTTCTTAGAAAGTACAAGTAAAGAAGTCATCTACAAGACTTTCTGTCTTCTTTCTGACCTTATTCACACTTAGCCTCTAACGTGCAGATCATGTAACGCATTACAAACGAGAACAAAGCGTATGCAACCCAACTTATTCTATGCACATTGGAATCCGACATGAGTTGGCCAAGCTTTAGGCATCGCTGTTGAGCAACCTGTATGGCAAAATCAGCGCGACCATTGGTTAGGTGTTGGCATGCCATAGATGCCAAAACGGTGTTTACTCTGCGGAATACCAAATTTACCCATGCCATCTAGCGCAGGGTTAGCAGCTAAGTATGCTTTTATTTTTTCTCGCTCACTAATTTCAGGAACTTGCTCAATATCATGGGGCGTTATTACACTACTGTCAGCTTCATACTGAGCATCAAGTTCAGCCATTTTTGTTTCAACAGCTTTATATGCGCGGTCTAAATCTTCGACAGTTTTGATGCTAAAGCGTTTGCTGTATTTTACAAGCGCATTTTTGCCAATAATTAGTTCACTTGATAAGCCAGTTGTAATACTCCACTTACCATCGCCTCGTGCTACAAATTTCTTCTTTTTCGGGTTAAAGCGAATAGGAGTATGAGCATGGAACCAATCAATAACAACTTCGGTATCTTCGACTTGCCTGATGAAATTGTTTAAAGGCTCGGTAATCCCCCCGAAAAACCACGGTGTTCATAAGTAGAATTTTCTCGTAATCTGTAACTAGGAGATTCTCAATGAAAAAATCAAGATTTAGCGACAGCCAAATACTATCAATTCTTAAACAAGCTGATGCAGGCTCACCTGTTCCAGAGCTTTGCCGTGAGCACGGTATGAGCAGCGCCTCTTTTTACAAATGGCGCTCCAAATATGGCGGTATGGACGCCTCGTTAATGGGACGACTTAAAGAGCTAGAAGATGAAAACCGTCGCCTTAAAAAGATGTATGCAGAAGAGCGACTCAAAGCCGAGCTGATCCAGGAAGCCATGGCAAAAAAGTGGTAAAGCCGTCTCTGCGGTGCGAGATGGCAAGGAACGCCGTAAGCTCTAGGGAAGTGAGTATCCGTTTGGCCTGTAGCACCTTCCACGTCAGCGAAAGTTGCTATCGCTACCAGCCTAAAAACTCAGACGAAAACGCTGTCATAGCTGACTGGCTAATTCGATTGACGAACAACCAACGTAACTGGGGTTTTGGCCTGTGCTTTCTTCATCTACGTAACGTCAAAGGCTTTGGTTGGAACCATAAACGTGTTTATCGAATTTATCGTGAGCTTGAGTTAAACCTTCGTATCAAACCTAAGAAGCGATTGGTTCGTGAAAAACCACAGCCACTAGCGGTACCTGAAAAAGCCAACGAATGTTGGTCAATGGACTTTATGCATGATCAACTTGCAGACGGCCGTTCAGTCAGATTATTTAATGTGATCGATGACTTTAATCGAGAAGGGTTAGCTATCGAAGTGGATTTTTCTTTGCCAGCAATCCGTGTGCAAAGAACACTTGAGCAGATCATTGAGTGGCGTGGAAAACCGAAGTCTATACGGTGTGATAATGGGCCTGAGTATATCAGCAGTTTACTTGTAGCTTGGGCTGAGAGGCATCAAATAGCGCTTTGCTATATCCAACCAGGCAACCCTCAGCAAAACGCCTATATCGAACGCTACAATAGAACTGTACGTTATGATTGGCTATCTCATTACCTGTTTGACTCTGTGACCGAGCTACAAAACTTTGCAACTGAATGGCTTTGGGTTTATAACAATGAACGACCAAACATGGCATTGGGAGGAATAACCCCCATGCAGCGTTTAGCCCAAATTAACAAGTCTACTTCTGAACTCCATTAAAAATGGGGGGATTACC